>NZ_CP025263.1:0-140000 GCF_002843605.1 Pseudomonas sp. S09G 359
CCTGGCCGATCACGTTCGGGTCCAGCTGGCGCGAAGTCGAGTCGAGTGGATCGACCGCTGGGTAGATACCCAGGGAAGCGATGTCACGGGACAGAACGACGGTGGCGTCCAAGTGGGCGAAGGTGGTCGCTGGCGACGGGTCGGTCAAGTCATCCGCAGGTACGTATACCGCTTGGATCGAAGTGATCGAGCCTTCCTTGGTCGAAGTGATACGTTCTTGCAGAACGCCCATCTCTTCAGCCAGGGTCGGCTGGTAACCTACTGCCGAAGGCATACGGCCCAGCAGTGCGGATACTTCAGTACCGGCCAGGGTGTAACGGTAGATGTTGTCGACGAACAGCAGAACGTCGTTACCTTCGTCACGGAACTTCTCGGCCATGGTCAGGCCAGTCAGTGCTACGCGCAGACGGTTACCCGGCGGCTCGTTCATCTGACCGTAAACCAGTGCCACTTTGTCCAGAACGTTGGAGTCCTTCATCTCGTGGTAGAAGTCGTTACCCTCACGGGTACGCTCACCCACACCGGCGAACACGGAATAACCGCTGTGCTCGATGGCGATGTTACGGATCAGTTCCATCATGTTTACGGTTTTGCCTACACCGGCACCACCGAACAGACCAACTTTACCGCCCTTGGCGAACGGGCAAACCAGGTCGATAACCTTGATGCCGGTTTCCAGCAGGTCATTGCCGCCAGCTTGTCGGCGAACGAAGGTGCTGGACGGTGAATGCCCCAGCGCTCTTCGGTGTCGATCGGGCCAGCTTCGTCGATTGGGTTACCCAGTACGTCCATGATCCGGCCCAGGGTCGCTTTACCGACCGGTACGGAGATGGCTGCGCCAGAGTCGATAACGTCCAGACCGCGCTTCAAGCCTTCGGTGGAACCCATCGCAATGGTACGCACTACGCCGTCGCCCAGCTGTTGCTGAACTTCCAGAGTAGTGTCCGCGCCTTGTACTTTCAGCGCGTTGTAGATGCTCGGTACGCTGTCGCGTGGAAATTCCACGTCGATAACGGCGCCGATGATTTGAACGATACGTCCGCTACTCATAGCTGGATCCTCTGAATATTTGAACCGTTAAACCGCGGCAGCGCCGCCGACGATTTCCGAGATCTCTTGGGTGATCGCAGCCTGACGCGCCTTGTTGTAGATCAGCTGCAAATCGCTGATCAGATCACCGGCGTTATCGGTAGCGTTTTTCATCGCGATCATCGCGCCGCTTGTTCAGCTGCGTTGTTCTCGACCACCGCCTGGTACACCTGCGACTCCACGTAGCGCACCATCAAGCCGTCAAGCAGCTCTTTGGCGTCTGGTTCGTAGAGGTAGTCCCAGTGGTGCTTGAGTTCCTGATCCGGAGTCGCCACCAGTGGAATCAATTGCTCCACGGTTGGCTGCTGGGTCATGGTGTTGATGAACTTGTTGGATACCACGGAGAGGCGGTCAATCCGGCCTTCCAGGTATGCATCCAGCATCACCTTCACACTGCCGATCAAATCATTGATCGACGGCTCTTCACCCAGGTGGCTGATAGCTGCAACGACGTTACCGCCGAAGTTGCGGAAAAAGGCCGCACCCTTGCTACCAACAACACACAGATCGATCTCGACGCCGTTTTCGCGGTTTACCGCCATGTCCTTGACCAGGGCCTTGAACAGGTTGGTATTCAGACCACCGCACAAACCACGGTCACTGCTCACTACCACATAACCCACACGCTTGACGGCGCGGTCGATCATGAACGGGTGGCGGTATTCCGGGTTGGCGTTGGCCAGATGCCCAATTACCTGGCGGATACGCTCCGCATAAGGACGGCTAGCAGCCATGCGCATTTGTGCCTTGCGCATTTTGCTGACCGCCACTTTTTCCATGGCGCTGGTAATTTTTTGCGTGCTTTTGATGCTCGCAATCTTACTGCGAATCTCTTTTGCGCCTGCCATGTAACACCTATCAGGTTAGCAAGGGAGCCTTGCGGCTCCCGCTGCGGCTTACCAGGTTTGGGTGGCCTTGAACTTCTCGATACCGGCTTTCATGCCAGCGTCGATATCGTCATTGAAGTCACCCTTCACGTTGATCTTCGCCATCAATTCGGCGTGATCGCGGTTGAAGTAAGCAATCAGCGCTTGTTCAAAGCTGCCGACCTTGGCGATTTCAACGTCGGTCAGGAACCCACGCTCAGCGGCATACAGCGACAACGCCATGTCAGCGATCGACATTGGGGCGTATTGCTTCTGCTTCATCAGCTCGGTAACGCGCTGACCATGCTCAAGTTGCTTACGGGTCGCTTCGTCCAGGTCAGAAGCGAACTGGGCGAATGCCGCCAGTTCACGGTACTGAGCCAGAGCGGTACGGATACCACCGGAGAGCTTCTTGATGATCTTGGTCTGAGCGGCACCACCCACACGGGATACCGAAACACCGGCGTTCACTGCTGGGCGGATGCCCGAGTTGAACATGGCCGATTCCAGGAAGATCTGACCGTCGGTGATGGAAATCACGTTGGTCGGAACGAACGCGGAAACGTCGCCAGCCTGGGTTTCGATGATCGGCAGTGCGGTCAGGGAACCGGTTTTGCCGGTCACTGCGCCGTTGGTGAACTTCTCTACGTACTCTTCCGAAACGCGGGATGCGCGCTCCAGCAGACGGGAGTGGAGATAGAACACGTCGCCTGGGTAAGCTTCACGGCCTGGTGGACGGCGCAGCAGCAGGGAAATCTGGCGGTAAGCCACTGCTTGCTTGGACAGATCGTCATAAACGATCAGCGCGTCTTCACCGCGGTCGCGGAAGAATTCACCCATGGTGCAACCGGAGTACGGTGCCAGGAATTGCAGCGCAGGAGATTCCGAAGCACTGGCAGCCACGATGATCGTGTTGGCCAGGGCGCCGTTTTCTTCCAGCTTGCGAACCACGTTGGCGATGGTCGATTGCTTCTGACCAATGGCTACGTAGACGCAGAAAATGCCGCTGTTCTTCTGGTTGATGATCGCGTCGATCGCCAGAGCGGTTTTACCCGATCTGACGGTCACCGATGATCAGCTCACGCTGGCCACGGCCGACCGGATCATGGCATCGACAGCCTTGTAGCCAGTCTGTACAGGCTGGTCTACCGACTTACGCCAGATCACGCCTGGAGCAACTTTCTCGACCGCGTCGGTCTCGGTGTTGCCCAGTGGACCTTTGCCGTCAACAGGGTTACCCAGTGCGTCGACTACGCGACCCAGCAGTTCCTTACCAACCGGAACTTCCAGGATGCGGCCTGTGCACTTGGCGCTCATGCCTTCGGCAAGAGACTGGTAGGAGCCCAATACAACGGCACCTACGGAGTCTTGCTCCAGGTTGAGGGCCATACCGTAGACGCCGCCCGGAAACTCGATCATCTCGCCGTACATTACGTCGGCCAGACCGTGAATCCGCACGATGCCGTCAGATACGCTGACGACAGTGCCTTCGTTACGGGCTTGGGAGGTCACATCGAGCTTGTCGATGCGGCCCTTGATAATTTCACTTATTTCGGAAGGATTGAGTTGCTGCATTGCTCTGCTGCCCTTCAAACTCAAGATTTCAATGCTTCGGCAAGTTTCGCGATTTTGCCGCGAATCGAGCCATCGATAACCAGGTCGCCGGCACGGATAACAACACCACCAATCAGGGATGCGTCCTCCGAAGCTTGCAGGCGCACTTCCCGATTGAGTCGTGCACTGAGAACCTTGGCGAGTTTGTCTTGCTGTTCTTGGTTCAATGCAAAAGCACTGGTCACTTCAACGTCTACCGATTTCTCTGCTTCGGCCTTGTACAGGTCGAACAGAGCGGCGATCTCCGGCAAAAGCGGGAGACGGTCGTTTTCGGCAACGACGTGGATGAAGTTCTGCACTTTCACATCAAACTTGTCGCCGCACACTTCAATAAAAGTGGCGGCCTTGTCTGCGCTCGTCAGGCGCGGGGCCTTGAGCACGCGCTGCATGGTGTCGTCTTGCGACACTGCTGCAGCCAGGCCGAGCATGGCTGACCAAGAGGCCAGTTGCTGGTGGGCCTGGGCGTGCTCGAAGGCTGCCTTAGCGTAAGGTCGGGCCAACGTGGTCAGTTCTGCCATGATCGCCCTCGCTTAAATTTCAGCAGCCAGTTTATTAACCAGCTCCGCGTGCGCGTTTTGATCGATTGTGGCACCGAGGATCTTCTCAGCACCGCCGACCGCCAGAGCACCCAGTTGGGCACGCAGCGCGTCTTTGACGCCGTTCAGTTCCTGTTCGATCTCGGCATGAGCCGAAGCCTTCACACGGTCAGCTTCGACGCGGGCTTTATCAACAGCCTCTTCGACGATCTGGTTACCGCGTTTCTTGGCTTGCTCAATGATTTCAGCTGCCTGTGCTTTAGCTTCGCGCAGTTGATGACCCACTTTCTCTTGGGCCAACTCCAGGTCGCGAGCTGCACGGCTGGCAGCGTCCAAACCATCCGCGATCTTCTTCTGACGTTCGTGCAAAGCCGCGATGACCGGAGGCCACACGAACTTCATGCAAAACACTACAAAAATGAAGAACGCAACGGATTGGCCAATCAGGGTTGCATTAATGTTCACGCCAACACCTCGCTCATTCGTTGTCCATCACCCCAATCACTCGAAAATTCGAGTGATTAGCCAGCGAGTTGACCAACGAAGGGGTTCGCGAAGGTGAAGAACAGAGCGATACCAACGCCGATCATGGTCACGGCGTCGAGCAGGCCGGCGACGATGAACATTTTAACTTGCAGCATTGGAACCATTTCTGGCTGACGCGCTGCGCCTTCCAGGAACTTGCCGCCCAGCAGGCCGAAACCAATGGCAGTACCCAGGGCGCCCAGGCCGATCAACAGTGCAACAGCGATAGCGGTTAGACCAACTACAGTTTCCATCTTTCCTCCCGACTTTTACGTCGTATGGTTTAGGTTTTTTAGATTTTAAAGCGGTAAAACAAATCGTTTCATAGCCCGGTAGGGCCACCTTCCCGTTTCACCGGGAAGGACATCAGACTAGTCGAGACTGGTCTTAATGGTTCTCTTCGTGTGCCATCGACAGGTAGACGATGGTCAGCATCATGAAGATAAAGGCCTGCAGGGTGATGATCAGGATGTGGAACACAGCCCACGCCCACTGCAGAACCACGCCCAGGCCGCTAAGCCAGAGCAGACCGCTGCCGAACATCACAGCAATCAGAATGAACACCAGTTCGCCGGCATACATGTTGCCGAACAGTCGCAGAGCCAGGGAAATCGGCTTGGCGATCAGGGTGACGAATTCCAGCAGGAAGTTCACCGGGATCAGCAGGGCTTGAACAAAGATGTTCTTGCTGCCGAACGGGTGCAGGGTCAGTTCGCCGATGAAGCCGCCGATACCCTTGACCTTGATGCTGTAGAAAATGATCAACGCGAACACCGACAGGGCCATGCCCAACGTGGCGTTAGGGTCCGTGGTGGAAACCGCACGGAATGGAATGTGGTGGTCGCCGGAGATCAGGATGGCCAGCTGAGGAATCCAGTCGACCGGTACCAGGTCGACGGCGTTCATCAGGAACACCCAGACGAAGATGGTCAGTGCCAGCGGTGCAATCACCGGGCTACGGCCATGGAAGCTGTCTTTCACGCTGCCATCGACGAATTCGACCAGTACTTCAACGAAGTTCTGCAGGGCACCTGGTTGACCGGAAGTGGCCTTTTTTGCCGCCATGCGGAAAATCAGGACGAAGATCAGACCCAATGCGACCGACCAGCCCAGAGTATCCAGGTGGAAAGCCCAGAAGCCCATTTCTTTGGCCTCTGCTGCGGAGTGGGCAAAGCCCCAGCCGCCGTTGGGAAGCTGACCGAAGGTCAGGTTCTGCAAGTGGTGCTGGATATAGCCCGAAGCGGTTGTTTCTGCCATGGTTGCCTCAAACGCCCTAAGGTTTCGAAAGTCTTGTTTTCATTAGCAGGGGAGCGAACCAGCTGACCAGTTGGGTCAACACGAAGACGCCGAATACAGCCAGCGGCGCCAATGGCTTCACACCTGCAAAGGTCAGTGCAAACAGCACTGCCGTCAAAATCAGTTTCCCCGCCTCGCCGGCATAAAATGACCGGACGATAGCCTGGGCTGCTCGGGCGCCGGAAAACCGAAAGGCCCTGTGAGCAAAATACATATTGGGCAGCAAGGCTATCAGGCCTCCGCAGAGTCCTGAATATCCGGCTACGACTCCATGCCAATACCAAAGCGCCAATGCGGCGATCAGCAAAATGACAAATTGAGCCAATAAAACCGGAAAAACGGCCAAGCGATGGAACGGCAACGTGTTTGGCGTGCGGGTTTCCATCACTCTTGCTCCTCAATGGTCGGCTGCCGGAAATCAATAACTTGGCATAATTTGTGCCGACAAAATGCGCGCAGAGTATAGGGGCGGTTCTGCCCCTATTCAACTGCCGGGTAGTGATTTCCGATCACGCGCTACATAAGCAAATGTTTCAGCGGATGTGGGCAAGGACGCCCTGAAGCTCATCGAGAGAGTTATAACCGATGACCAATTGGCCTTTGCCTTTCTTGCCGTGGCGAATTTGCACCGCAGAGCCTAGGCGCTCGGCCAGGCGCTGCTCAAGGCGGGCAATATCCGGATCAGTTTTGGTCGTTTCGACCGGTGCAGGTTTACCGCTGAGCCACTGGCGAACCAGGGCCTCGGTCTGACGAACGGTGAGCCCCCGTGCGACAACGTGTCGCGCCCCTTCAACCTGTTGATTTTCCGGCAAACCGAGCAAAGCCCGAGCGTGGCCCATCTCCAGGTCGCCGTGGGACAACATGGTCTTGATCACTTCAGGCAGCGCGATCAGGCGCAGCAAGTTGGAAACCGTCACGCGGGATTTACCCACCGCCTCGGCCACTTGTTGCTGGGTCAGCTGGAATTCCTGCTGCAAACGCTGCAACGCGATGGCTTCTTCGATCGGATTGAGGTCTTCGCGTTGGATGTTTTCGATCAACGCCATGGCGATGGCGGTTTCATCCGGCACATCGCGCACCATCGCCGGGATGGTTTCCTTGCCGGCCTGCTGGCTGGCACGCCAGCGGCGTTCGCCGGCGATGATCTCAAAACGGCCGCCGCCAATCGGGCGCACCACGATCGGCTGCATCACGCCTTGGGCCTTGATCGAGTTGGCCAGTTCTTCCAGCGCCTGGGGGTCCATGTCCCGGCGCGGCTGGTATTTGCCGCGCTGGATCAGGTCCAGAGGCAAGTGCTGCAGCTCGCGCTCGTCGGCCTGCACCGCTTGTTCTTCAAGCGATGTGACGGTCGGACCACTCAACAGTGCATCCAGTCCACGTCCTAGACCTCGTTTCTTGACGGCCATGGGGATTCCTTAAGTTGGCTGGGCTGCAGCGGTGCGTGAGTTGCGGCGTTGACGGCGAACCATCTCGCCGGCCAGCGCCAGGTAGGCAATGGCGCCACGCGACGTTTTGTCATAAGCCAACGCGGGCATCCCGTAGCTTGGCGCTTCGGCCAGGCGGATGTTGCGCGGGATCACCGTGTCGTATAACTGGTCGCCGAAGTGTTCCTTGAGCTGCGCCGAAACGTCGTTCATCAGGCTCAGGCGCGGGTCATACATGGTCCGCAACAGGCCTTCGATCTGCAGGTTCGGGTTGAGCAACTCGGCGATACGCTTGATGTTATCCACAAGGTCGCTGAGCCCTTCGAGCGCGAAGTACTCGCACTGCATGGGGATAATCACCCCATCGGCAGCCACCAATGCGTTCAGCGTAAGCATCGAGAGCGACGGCGGGCAGTCGATCAGAATGTAATCGTAATTCTCGCGGATCGGCGCCAAGGCGCTGCGCAGACGGCTTTCTTTCATCTGCATTTCCAGCAGCACCACTTCCGCCGCGGTCAAATCGCGGTTGGCCGGCAGCAGTTGATAACCGCCGTGCTCGGAAAAATGCATGGCCTGGGCCAGGTCGCACTCGCCGATCAGCAAGTCGTAGACCGAGTTTTCCAGGCCGTGTTTATCCACACCGCTACCCATGGTGGCGTTGCCCTGTGGATCGAGATCGATCAACAGCACCCGGCGCTTGGTCGCGACCAGGGATGCTGCGAGGTTGATGCAGGTGGTGGTTTTACCCACGCCACCTTTCTGGTTCGCTATCGCGAATACCTTAGCCATTCTTGCTTGTGTTCCCAATCATGCCGTGCGGCGCAGTATCAGCAGATGGCGTTGGCCTTGGCAACCGGGTACGGCCAAGGCGTGTTCGCTATCGAGGTGGAAGTCTGCCGGCAATGCTAACAGCTCGTCGCTTGGATGAACGCCCTTCATTGCCAGCCAGCGGGTGTCGCGGTCGCCGAGGTGGCGGGTCCAGTTGCTGAAGTTCTCCATGCTGCTGAACGCCCGGGAAACAATTCCGTTGAAAGGCTGTTCAGGCGTGAAGGCTTCGACGCGACTGTGGATAACTTGGAGGTTATCCAGCTTGAGTTCGAGTTTTACCTGGGTCAGGAAGCGGGTTTTCTTGCCGTTGCTGTCCAGGCAGGTCACTTGCGACTCGGGAAACAGGATGGCCAATGGAATGCCAGGCATGCCGCCGCCGCTGCCGACGTCGAGCCAACGACCGTTTTCAATAAACGGCATTACGCTGAGGCTGTCGAGCAAATGACGCGACACCATTTCATTGGGGTCGCGCACGGCAGTGAGGTTGTAAGCCTTGTTCCATTTGATCAACAGGGCCAGATAGCCCAACAGCAACTCGTGCTGGGCTTCGGTCAGGTCAACGCCCAATTGGCGCGCACCTGTGGATAACTCTTCGGCGTGTTGCGAGGTGACCAACGAACTCAAGCGCTTTGCTCCAACTGACGGCCCGCGCCGCGTTTTTTCAAATGAATCATCAACAGCGAAATGGCTGCCGGGGTGACGCCAGGGATACGTGAAGCCTGACCCAAGGTTTCCGGGCGAGTTATCCCCAGCTTGCTTTGAATTTCTTTCGACAACCCGGAAATCCCGGTGTAGTCGATATCCACAGGCAGCTTGGTGTTTTCACTGGCGCGCAGGCGAGCGATTTCGTCCTGTTGGCGGTCAATGTAACCGGCGTATTTGGTCTTGATTTCGACCTGCTCGGCGACCTGTGGGTCTTCTGCGCCCTGGCCTGTCACTTCGACCAGACCAGCGTAGTCGATTTCCGGACGGGACAGCAGGTTCAGCAGGTTGTACTCGTGGGTCAGCGGCGTGCCGAATTTTTCCGCAATCGCGTCGCCCTGCTCGGTGCCCGGGCGTACCCAGGTACTTTTCAGGCGTTGTTCTTCGAGGGTGATGCTTTCGCGTTTTTTGCAGAACGCTGCCCAGCGCGCGTCATCGACCAGGCCCAGCTCGCGACCTTTTTCGGTCAGGCGCAGGTCGGCGTTGTCTTCGCGCAGAATCAGGCGATATTCCGCCCGGGAGGTGAACATCCGGTACGGTTCCTGGGTACCCAGGGTAATCAGGTCGTCAACCAACACGCCGATATACGCCTCGTCGCGACGCGGGCACCAGCTGTCTTTGCCCTGTGCACGCAATGCAGCGTTGGTCCCGGCCAGCAAACCTTGGGCGCCTGCTTCTTCATAACCGGTGGTGCCGTTGATTTGCCCGGCGAAGAACAGACCGCCGATCACCTTGGTTTCCAGGCTGTATTTGAGGTCGCGCGGGTCGAAATAGTCGTACTCGATGGCGTAGCCCGGCCGCACGATGTGGGCGTTTTCCATGCCACGGATCGATTGCACGATCTGGATCTGCACGTCGAACGGCAGGGAAGTGGAAATCCCGTTCGGGTACAGCTCGTGGGTGGTCAGACCTTCGGGTTCGATAAAGACCTGGTGGCTTTCCTTGTCGGCAAAGCGGTGGATCTTGTCTTCGATCGACGGGCAATAACGCGGGCCAATGCCTTCGATCACCCCGGAATACATCGGCGAACGGTCGAGGTTCGCGGCAATGATTTCGTGGGTGCGCGCATTCGTGTGGGTAATCCAGCAGCTCACCTGTTTCGGGTGCTGTTCTTTGGAACCCATGAACGACATCACCGGGATCGGCGTATCGCCGGCTTGCTCGGTCATTACCGAGAAATCCACAGAACGCCCGTCGATACGCGGCGGCGTCCCGGTTTTCAGGCGACCGACGCGCAGCGGCAATTCACGCAGGCGTTTTGCCAGGGCAATCGACGGCGGATCACCGGCGCGACCACCGGAATAGTTCTGCATGCCGATGTGGATAAGTCCACCCAGGAACGTACCGGTGGTCAACACCACGGATTCTGCGAAGAAGCGCAGACCCATTTGCGTGACAACGCCCTTCACCACGTCCTGTTCGACGATCAGGTCATCGGCTGCTTGTTGAAATATCCACAGGTTCGGCTGGTTTTCCAGGGTTTCGCGTACCGCTGCCTTGTACAGGATGCGGTCAGCTTGTGCCCGGGTAGCCCGCACGGCCGGGCCTTTGCGGCTGTTGAGCACGCGAAATTGAATACCACCTTTGTCGGTGGCCATGGCCATGACGCCGCCAAGGGCATCGATTTCCTTGACCAGATGGCTTTTGCCAATCCCACCGATAGCAGGGTTGCAACTCATGGCACCGAGGGTTTCCACGTTATGCGTCAGCAACAGGGTTTTTACGCCCATGCGTGCTGACGCCAGTGCTGCCTCGGTACCGGCATGACCGCCGCCGATGACGATCACTTCAAAACGGGAAGGGAAATCCACCACGCACCTCGTGCCTGCTTATGTAGGTAATCAGGAATTGTTTGTTGAAAGAGTTTTAGAGCTTTGGCGGCAAGTATAGGGACTTAGCCCTTCCTAAAGAACCCTTTGCACAAAATTTAACCAGCTGTGGATGAATCACGGACAATAGAAATTAAAAGAGAGAAATTTATTAAATCTTTGTTTTTATGTTTATTTCTACTGAGCATGGTTTCTGTGGATAGATCTCTACAGGCCGTTATTTACGTTGTGTACAGCGATTCAAAAGTCTGTGGTCATGTGCCAATGAGGCCCTTGGATAAGTGCTTTAAGCCTGTGGATTAAACAGGTGCTTATCCACAGAGGGGTTTTTACTCAGGTTTCAAGCCCTGTTATCAACTGGGCACAGGGGCGGTTATTCACAGGGCTTAATCCACAGAAAAGCCGAATTTCGCCCACGACGACACCACCGATATCGGTCGACTCGGTGGAGAGCGCGGTAAAAAGAGCCCTATTGTGAGAAAACCACAGGGCAGTTAATAATAGCGATTATCATTAACCTGCCTTGTCATGCCCTATGTCCCCTCCTTCACACACGGCTGCGGTCCAGCACATCTATGAACAGCACCATTCGTGGCTGCACGGGTGGCTCAAAGGTAAATTGCATAACGCCTGCGATGCGGCTGATGTGGCGCACGATACGTTCGTGCGCATCCTCTGTGGCCGCCATGCGGCGCAGATCCTGGAGCCGCGGGACTATCTGGCAACCATCGCCAGGGGCCTGGTGATCGACCGTTACCGGCGACACGCGATTGAACAGGCCTACCTGCAGACATTGGCAGAGCGGCCTGAAGCCACGGCCATCAGCGAAGAAGACAAGGCGATCATCATCGAAACCCTGGTGGCTGTGGATAAAGCCCTCGCCGGCCTTGGGGAACGCGCACGGCGGATCTTCATGCTCTCGCAGATCGACGGCCTGACTTATCAACAGATCGCCGACCAACTGCAGGTATCACTGACCACGGTGAAGAAGCACATGGTCCGCGCCCTGACCGAATGTTCGCTGATCATGGCCAGCCTGTAATGGCCGCCCCTGATCGCAAGACTTTCGAGGCGGCCGCCACCTGGTACGTACAATTTCAATCCCAGCCGCCTACACCGGCCGAGCGCCATGCCTGGCAACAATGGCTCAATGGCGATCCGTCCCACCAGGCGGCATGGAACCAGATGGAACAATTGCAACGCAGCCTGGGGGCCATGCCTCAGGACTTCACCCGCCGCGCATTGTCGACCACGCAACAACGTCGCCAGGTACTCAAGTGGATGCTGGTACTCGGCGGCACCGGCTACCTGGGTTGGAATGTTCAGCAACATACTTCCTTGGGCAATGTGTGGGCCGACTACCGCACCCCTGTGGGTAAACGCCGGCATCTCGAGTTGGCCGATGGCACACGGGTTGATCTCAACAGCAACACCGCGATTGATGTGGTGTTCGATGGGCACCAACGTCTGATCCGCCTGCGCGAAGGCGAGGTACTTATCCACACCGGCAAGTCCGGTGGGCAAACGCCGTTCTATGTCGAAACCCGCCAGGGCCGAATCCAGGCATTGGGCACGCGGTTTACGGTGCGTCAGCTGGCGGATGCCACGCGTGTAGGTGTTCTGGAGGATCGGGTAGAGGTATCCCCCGCCGATCAACCCGATCGCGGCCGGCTACTCAGCGCGGGTGAAAGTGCTGACTTCGATCGCCGAAATGTCGGGCCCAACCATCTCTATGACGGTGCGCAGGCGGCCTGGGTCGACGGGCAACTGATCGTACTGGACGCCCGGCTTGGGGATGTTATCGACGAACTCGCCCGCTATCGCCCGGGTGTGCTGCAGTGTGATCTGGCTTCGGCACGGTTGCGTGTGTCCGGGACCTTCCGCTTGGATGCTACCGAAGCGGTGCTGGCCAACCTGCAAGCGACCCTGCCGATCGAGGTGAAATATTTCACCCGTTATTGGGTGTCGGTGAAGCACGCCGGTTGAGCATAAAAATAATCCACAGGGGGGTTATCTTTTTTCTACCTGACACGGCCCTACAGGTAATTACGACGCTACCTTCAGGGCTTACCGACCTATGCGCCTTCCTACCAAGCTTCGCCAACGACTCTCTTGCCACGGCATGACTTACGGGCTCCTGCTCGCAAGCGCCAGCGGTGTATTGGTTTCGACCCCTGCTATGGCCGCGCACTACGCCATTGGGCCGGGCCCGCTGGACCACGCGTTGAGCCAATTTGCCGCGCGGGCCAATGTGATTCTGTCCTTTTCGCCCCAACAGACCGCGCGTTTGAACACGCCAGGGTTGGAGGGGGACTATTCGGTGGAGCAAGGCTTCGCGCTGCTGCTGCAAGACTCGGGGTTGCAGGCCGTCATCCAAGCCCCTGGCAGCTATGTGTTACAGGCGGCTCCGGCTGGAGAACTCACGCTTGCCCCTACTACGGTGAGTACTTATCAACAGGCCGGGTTCAACCAGGAGATCGCGGGAGATGTGGGCTACAAGGCGCAAAACAGCCGCATCGGTACCAAGACCAGCACGCCGCTGTCGGAAACGCCGCGTTCGGTATCCGTGGTCACTGGCCAGCGTATCAAGGACCAGAAGTCCCAGACCCTGACCGAAGTATTGGGTTATGTGCCGGGTATTTTCGCGCCGCCCTTCGCCGCCGGTGACAGCCTCGCCGGTGATCTGTTCTTCATCCGCGGTTTCAATGCCACCGATTACGGCTACGGCCTACTGCGTGATGGCCTACGCGTACAGGGCAACCGGTACGACACGACCAGTGAGCCTTACGGCCTGGAGCGCGTCGAGATTTTCCGTGGGCCTTCTTCCCTGCTCTACGGGGAAAACGCACCGGGCGGGCTGGTGAACCTGGTCAGCAAACATCCCACAGCCACTCCACAAGGTGAGGTGCAGCTGGGTTACGGTTCGAACAACCGGCGCCAGCTGGGTGTGGATATCTCCGGCCCACTCAATGATAACGACAACATCCTTGGCCGCGTGGTGATGTTGGGGCGCAAGTCAGACACACAGACCGATCACGTCCCGGACGATCGCCTCTATATCGCCCCGTCCTTGACCCTGAACTTCGACGATTACAACACCCTCACGCTGTTGGCCAATTACCAGAAAGACCACACCAACCTGGAACTCGGCCTACCTGCCGCGGGTACCTTGCTCAGCAATCCCAATGGCAAGCTGTCCAAGCACACCATGCTCGGTGACCCGGACTGGAATACCTTCGAACGCGAAGCCTGGAGCACTGGCTACGAATTCAGCCACAGCTTCAATGACGATTGGCAGTTCCGCCAGAACTCGCGCTATATGCAGTCACGCATCAACCGCCATGAAACCTGGCCGGGGGTGCTGAATAACGGCGGCTTCGGCACGCAACTGAACATGACCGCCTACGATCGCTACAACAAGTCGATGGTGTACTCCCTGGATAACCAGCTTGAAGGAAAATTCCAGGTCGGTGGCCTGGAAAACACCGTGCTGTTGGGGGCCAGCTACGACCGTACCTCGTTCAACCAGGACTGGGACGCGGGTTTCGCCGGCACCATCAATGTGTATAACCCTGTGTACCTGCGTGACCCACTGACCCCGGTGGCGGTGCAAAACACCTTGCTCGAACAGCAGATGAAAGGTGTTTATGCACAGCTCCAGAGCAAGTATGACCACTGGCTGTTCCTGCTTGGCGGCCGCCAGGATTGGGTCGACAGCGATTTCCGCGACAAAGTGAAACCGGCCAGCGATATCGGCTCCGAGGATCGCAAGTTCACCTACCAGGGCGGGGTGATGTATCAGTTCGACAACGGCCTCACGCCGTATGTCAGCTATTCCACCGCGTTTGTCCCGGTGCAACAGATCTCCAACGCCGGCGCGCCGCTGAAGCCGATCACCAGTAGCCAGTACGAAGTGGGCGTGAAGTACGAGCCCGTCGGCTGGGATACGGCGATGACACTCTCTGTGTATGACCTGCGCAAAGAGGACGACACCTACCTCGACGCCACCACCAACAGCTATCGCCAGGTCGGTGAAAGCCGCGCCAAAGGTGTTGAAGCTGAAATCAACAGCAACTTGACGCCTAACCTGAACGTTACGGCGGCCTACACCTACACCGACGCACGGATTACCAAGGATTCCGCCACGTCGCTGGTCGAAGGGCATCAGATGACCGGCGTGCCGCGCAACCAGGCGTCGGTGTGGGGCAAATACCGCTTCCTCGATGGTCAGCTCAAGGGCTTGTCCCTGGGCGGCGGCGTACGTTATTTCGACAGTACCTTTTCCTACACAGCGCCTTCGCTGTACGGAAAGTTGGACGCCGGAAGCGTCACGTTGGTAGATGCGTCCATTGGCTACCAGCTAGACAAGCACTGGTCGCTGGATCTGAACGCCAAGAACCTGTTCGACAAGGAATACGTAGCCGGTTGCAACGATGCGGGGCGCTGCTACTGGGGCGACAGCCGTACCTTGCTCGGTACGGTGTCCTACAACTGGTAAGCGGTTGTGGATAACTCGCTTACTTACCGATGCAGAAGCTGGAAAAGATCCTGCCCAGCAAATCATCGGAGCTGAACGCGCCGGTGATTTCTCCCAAAAGCTGCTGTGCCTGGCGTAGATCCTCGGCCAGCAGCTCACCGGCGCCCGCCAGGGTCAGTTGCGCCCGCCCGTGCTCCAAGGCCGCGCTGGCATGGCGCAGCGCTTCCAGGTGCCTGCGGCGTGCGCTGAAGCTGCTTTCCGAGGTCTGCTCGTAGCCCATGCAGGCCTTGAGGTGCTCGCGCAGCAACTCCAGGCCCTCTCCCGCCGACTTGGCACTCAAGCTGATGGTGACATGGCCATCCTCGCTGGTTTGCATGGCAATGGCTTCACCGGTCAGGTCCGCTTTGTTGCGGATCAAGGTGACTTTGGCCGGGTCCGGCCGTTGCTCGAGGAATTCCGGCCACAGCGCAAAAGGATCCACAGCCTCCGGCGCCGTCGCATCCACCACCAGCAGTACACGGTCGGCTTCGCCGATAGCCTTGAGCGCGCGTTCTACGCCAATCTTTTCCACTTGGTCGTCGGTGTCACGCAACCCGGCGGTGTCGACCACGTGCAACGGCATGCCGTCGATGTGGATATGTTCACGCAGGATATCCCGCGTGGTGCCGGCGATCTCGGTGACAATGGCCGCTTCACGACCCGCCAGGGCATTGAGCAAGCTGGATTTGCCCGCATTCGGCCGCCCGGCAATCACCACCGTCATGCCATCGCGCAGTAACGCGCCCTGCCCGGCTTCACGCAAGACTGTGGATAACTCATCGCGGACTTTGTCCAGCATCGCCAGCACGTGACCATCGGCGAGGAAGTCGATTTCTTCTTCGGGGAAATCGATGGCTGCTTCCACGTAGATACGCAGGCTGATCAGCTGCTCGGTCAAGTTATGCACACGCAGGGAAAAAGCTCCCTGCAGCGAGCGCAATGCATTGCGCGCTGCCTGTGCGGAACTGGCTTCGATTAAGTCGGCAATGGCTTCGGCCTGGGCCAGGTCGAGTTTGTCATTCAGAAATGCGCGTTCGCTGAACTCCCCCGGCCGCGCCAGGCGGCAACCCAGTTGCAGGCAACGCTGCAGCAACATATCCAGTACCACCGGGCCGCCGTGGCCCTGCAGTTCCAGCACGTCTTCACCGGTGAATGAATTCGGCCCCGGGAAATACAGCGCCAGGCCCTCGTCCAATACGCTTTTGTCTGCATCCAGGAACGGCCCGTAATGGGCATAACGCGGCTTCAATTCACGGCCGCTGATGGCCTCGGCCGCCTTGCCGGCGAGCGGCCCGGAAATACGAACGATACCGACACCGCCGCGACCTTGAGCGGTAGCGACAGCAGCGATGGTTTCACGCGGAGCACTCATCAGCAGGTTCCAGAACAAAAGTGACGGAAAGCAAAACGCCCCACTAGGGGGCGTCTTGAGTGGTTACCCACAGAGTAAGTTACGACGCAGCTTTTGCGGTAGCCGCTTCAATCTTACGCGTGATGTACCACTGTTGAGAGATCGACAACACGTTGTTGACCACCCAGTACAGAACCAGGCCAGCCGGGAACCACAGGAAGAAGAAGGTGAAGATGATTGGCATCATTTTCATTACCTTGGCCTGCATCGGGTCCGGCGGAGTCGGGTTCAGGCGCTGCTGGATAAACATGGTAGCGCCCATGATGATCGGCAGGATAAAGAACGGGTCTTTGATCGACAGGTCAGTTATCCACAGCATGAACGGGGCCTGGCGCATTTCCACGCTTTCCAGGAGTACCCAGTACAGCGACAGGAACACCGGCATCTGTACCAGAATCGGCAAGCAACCACCCAGCGGGTTGATCTTCTCTTTCTTGTACAGCTCCATCATGGCCTGCGACATTTTCTGCCGGTCGTCACCATGTTGCTCTTTCAGAGCAGCCAGTTTCGGTGCAACGGCGCGCATGCGGGCCATCGACTTGTAGCTGGCAGCCGACAGAGGGAAGAAGATCCCTTTGATCAGCATGGTCAGGAAGATGATCGAGAAGCCCCAGTTACCCACAATGCTGTGGATATGTTGCAGCAGCCAGAAAATCGGCTGGGCAATGAACCACAGAATGCCGTAGTCCACAGTCAGTTCCAGACCTGGGGACAACTCTTTCAGTACTGCCTGGCTTTTCGGGCCGGCGTACAGGGTAGCGCTGGTTTCAGCCTTGGCACCTGGAGCGACGGTCAACGCCGGGCCGGTGTAGCCGATGATGTAGTTGCCTTTGCTGTCCTTGCGCGCCAAAACAGCATTGTTCTGGCCAGGCTGAGGAATCCACGCGGTTACAAAGTAGTGTTGCAGCCAGGCTACCCAGCCACCGCTCACGTTGTAAGTGATCGGCGCCTTGGTTTTGTCTTCGGCTACCTTGTCCATGTCTTTCATGGACACTTTTTTGTACGGCTCCGAACTTGTCCACAGGGCAGCGCCCAGGTAAGTCGCGGTACCGGTTGCAGTGCTGGACGATGGATCGGAGCTGGCGTCACGCTTGAGCTGCGCAAACATCGCGCCGGTCCAAGGCTGAGCGCTCTGGTTGTCGATCAGATAAGTGACAACGATGTCGTACAGGCCACGCTTGAGTGTGAAGCGCTTGATGTAGTTGACGCCGTCCTTGCTGAACTTCAAGTCAACAACCAGTTGGTCCTGGCCATCGGCCAGTTGATAGCTCTTCTTGTCAGCAGAGAAAATCGGACGGCCGGTAGCACTTGCATCGGGACCATTGGTGCCGATCAGGCCACTTTGCGCCTGGTAAACACGTTCGCCACCGTTATCGAACAACTGGAATGGAATTTCCGGGTGATCCTGACGGCGCGGGTACAGCGGAAGTGTCAGTTTGGCAACGTCACCACCTTGCGGGTCGATAGCCAGGTCCAATACATCCGTTTTGATCTGGATGAGGTCGGTGCTTGCGGCAACTGCAACTTCGGCAGGTGCGTTTGTCTCACCCGCTGCACGTGGAATGTCATCACTGGCGGCAGTATTGGTGCCACTCACTGTGTCGGGTAGCCCCGCAGGAACAGCATTGGCAGCAACATTCTGAGTCGGCAGGGCAGCTTGGCCGTAGTCCTGGTTCCACTTAAGAACCATGACGTAGGACACGATTGCCAGGGCGACGATCAGGATCGTGCGTTTAATATCCATGATTACTCGGCCATCGAAGAAGAACGGGAGGTAGGGATAGGTGGAACCGGGTCATAACCACCGGGATTCCACGGATGACAGCGACCTAAACGACGAAAGGTCAGCCAGCCACCGCGCAGAAGACCATGATTTTCTATGGCCTCTAACGCGTAGCAGGAACAACTGGGGTAGAAACGACAGTGGCTGGCCATCAGAGGACTAATGGCATAGCGATAAAACTGGATCGGAACGAGTGCCAGTTTACGCATCGGTGCTGTCTACCCCTACAGTTTCGGTGCTGACTGCTGGTGCTGGCTTGTTGGTACGCGCCAGACGTTTCCAGAGCTTGCCGAAATGCTGAATCAATTCGGGGTTTTCTACATCCCCCAAGCCTTTGCGCGCGACGATAACAATATCCCAACCAACCAGAGTGTCCTGGTGGAGGCGAAACGATTCGCGCATCAGACGCTTGAGGCGATTGCGCTCAACGGAGAGCTTTACGCTCTTCTTGCCAATCACCAACCCGAGACGGGGGTGATCAAGATCGTTGTTACGCGCAAGGAGCAGGAGATTTTTCCCCGGAACCTTGCCGGTGGGGGAGTCAAAGACTGCCTTGAAGTGCCGGGGGGTTAGCAGACGCTTTTCCCGACTGAAGTCCTGACTCACCACCAGTACCGGATTATCAAACTGCCAGACGCGCACGACCTTTGGCGCGGCGACGCGACAGGACAGCACGGCCGTTCTTGGTAGCCATGCGAGCACGGAAGCCGTGAGTACGGGCGCGTTTGATGGTGCTTGGTTGGAAAGTACGTTTCATGGCGTTGTTACCTGGTTCGTCCACAACGGGCCGGAATGGCCCCCGTTTTAAGAGACCGGCGATTCTAGAGAAAGCAAGCCTCTAGGTCAATTTCCAACCAGCTTTTCCTTTAATTAGATGTTTACAGGGCATCACGACCTTTTCTATCCGCTCGGCTTTCATGTGCAGTGCCATAGATATAAAAATAAAGAAGGAAGTTATTTAAAGCTTTTCTGTAAAGCTTATAAAAGCTAGGCAGGCCTTCCTCTGTGGATAAGTGCCTTGAGGCCATATTCCACCTGATGTACAGAGAATGACAACTACGGGGGAAAGCGGTGCCATCCCTGTGCTGCGCTGTCGGATAAGCTGTGGGTGGAATGGGTTGTTATCCACAGGCCAGTTACCCACAGACTTTCGACCCCACTTGTACAACGAGCTTAGGCAGGCTTATCCACAGAGCTTATGCACAGACCGCTGGTCGCATTTTTTGTGGTTAACACATTGATTTTGGGTGCCCTGTGCGCAACCTACATGTGGATAAGTGGGCGGCTGGCCGCTACAATGGCGGCTGTTTTTGCCTCACCGGCTTTCAACTTAGGGGATATCCGTGTCAGTGGAACTTTGGCAGCAGTGCGTGGAGCTTTTGCGCGATGAGCTGCCTGCCCAGCAATTCAACACCTGGATCCGTCCGCTACAGGTCGAAGCCGAAGGCGACGAGTTGCGTGTGTATGCACCTAACCGTTTCGTTCTCGACTGGGTCAACGAGAAGTACCTGAGCCGCGTTCTCGAATTGCTCGATGAACACGGCAATGGCATCGCGCCCGTGCTTTCCTTATTAATAGGCAGCAAACGCAGCTCGGCACCTCGTGCTGCGCCGAATGCGCCATTGGCGGCAAGTGCCTCGCAGGCTCAGGCTGCGGCGGCATCGGTTAATAATTCGCCAGCCCCGGTAGCCCAGGCGCCTTCGAAATCCGCGTCGCAGAAAAACGCGCCTATTAATGAAGAGCCGTCGCGCGACAGCTTCGACCCGATGGCCGGTGCCAGCTCGCAACAGGCTCCGGTACGCGCCGAACAGCGCACCGTGCAGGTTGAAGGTGCGCTCAAGCACACCAGCTACCTGAACCGCACGTTCACCTTCGAGAACTTCGTCGAAGGTAAGTCCAACCAGTTGGCCCGCGCGGCCGCCTGGCAAGTGGCCGATAACCCCAAGCATGGCTACAACCCGCTGTTCCTTTATGGTGGCGTGGGTTTGGGTAAGACTCACTTGATGCACGCGGTGGGTAACCACCTATTAAAGAAGAACCCGAATGCCAAGGTCGTGTACCTGCACTCGGAGCGCTTCGTGGCTGACATGGTCAAGGCCTTGCAGCTCAACGCCATCAACGAGTTCAAGCGGTTTTACCGCTCGGTTGATGCCTTGCTGATCGATGACATTCAATTCTTCGCGCGCAAGGAACGTTCCCAGGAAGAGTTCTTCCACACCTTCAACGCCCTGCTCGAAGGTGGCCAACAGGTCATCTTGACCAGTGACCGTTACCCGAAGGAAATCGAAGGCCTGGAAGAGCGCCTCAAATCCCGCTTCGGCTGGGGCCTGACCGTTGCGGTAGAGCCTCCGGAGCTGGAAACCCGCGTGGCGATCCTGATGAAGAAGGCCGACCAGGCGAAAGTCGACCTGCCACACGACGCTGCATTCTTCATCGCCCAACGCATTCGTTCCAACGTGCGTGAGCTGGAAGGCGCGCTCAAGCGGGTCATCGCGCATTCGCACTTCATGGGTCGCGACATCACCATCGAGTTGATTCGCGAATCGCTGAAAGACCTGCTGGCCCTGCAAGACAAACTGGTGAGTGTGGATAACATCCAACGCACCGTGGCCGAGTACTACAAGATCAAGATTTCCGACCTGCTGTCCAAGCGCCGTTCGCGCTCGGTGGCACGTCCCCGTCAGGTGGCCATGGCCCTCTCCAAGGAGTTGACCAACCACAGCCTGCCGGAAATCGGTGATGTGTTTGGCGGTCGCGACCACACCACGGTGTTGCACGCCTGCCGCAAGATCAACGAACTTAAGGAATCCGACGCGGATATTCGCGAGGACTACAAGAACCTGCTGCGTACACTGACTACTTGATGACACCAGCGCAGCTTATTAAGGCAAGGGACTAGACCATGCATTTCACCATTCAACGCGAAGCCCTGTTGAAACCCCTGCAACTGGTCGCAGGCGTCGTCGAGCGCCGACAGACCTTGCCGGTGCTCTCCAACGTATTGCTGGTGGTCGAAGGCCAGCAATTGTCTTTGACCGGTACCGACCTGGAAGTCGAGCTGGTTGGTCGTGTGCAGCTGGAGGAGCCTGCGGAACCGGGCGAGATCACTGTGCCGGCGCGCAAGCTGATGGATATCTGCAAGAGCCTGCCCAACGACGCGCTGATCGACATCAAGGTTGATGAGCAGAAGCTGGTGGTCAAGGCCGGTCGCAGCCGTTTCACCCTGTCGACCTTGCCGGCCAACGATTTCCCAACGGTTGAAGAAGGCCCGGGTTCGCTGACCTGCAGCCTGGAGCAAAGCAAGCTGCGTCGTTTGATCGAGCGCACCAGCTTCGCCATGGCCCAGCAAGACGTGCGTTACTACCTCAACGGTATGTTGCTCGAAGTCTCGGAAGGCATCATCCGCGCCGTGGCCACCGACGGTCACCGTCTGGCCATGTGCTCGATGCGTGCCGATATCGGCCAGCCGGATCGCCACCAGGTGATCGTGCCGCGCAAAGGTATCCTTGAATTGGCGCGCCTGCTCACCGAGCCGGATGGCAACGTCAGTATCGTGCTGGGCCAGCACCACATCCGCGCGACCACCGGCGAATTCACCTTCACCTCCAAGCTGGTCGACGGCAAGTTCCCGGACTACGAGCGCGTACTGCCTAAAGGCGGCGACAAGCTGGTGCTCGGTGATCGCCAGGCCCTGCGTGAAGCGTTCAGCCGTACCGCGATTCTGTCCAACGAAAAGTATCGCGGTATTCGCCTGCAACTGGCCAACGGTCAGCTGAAAATCCAGGCCAACAACCCGGAACAGGAAGAAGCGGAAGAAGAAGTGGGCGTTGACTACAACGGCGGCTCGCTGGAAATCGGCTTCAACGTGAGCTATTTGCTGGACGTGCTGGGTGTGATGACCACCGAACAGGTTCGCCTGATTCTGTCGGACTCCAATAGCAGCGCCCTGGTGCAAGAATCCGATAACGACGACTCGGCTTACGTTGTTATGCCGATGCGCCTGTAATCATGCTCAGCAGAAGCTAGATGTCCCTCAGTCGCGTCTCGGTCACCGCGGTGCGCAATCTGCACCCGGTGACCTTCTCCCCCTCCCCCCGCATCAATATCCTCCACGGCGCCAACGGCAGTGGCAAAACCAGCGTGCTGGAAGCCATACATCTGCTGGGGCTTGCCCGTTCCTTTCGCAGCGCTCGTTTGCTGCCGGTTATCCAGTACGAACAATTGGCGTGTACGGTGTTTGGTCAAGTCGAACTGGCGGAAGGTGGGCACAGTGCCCTGGGCATATCCCGTGATCGCGGTGGGGAGTTTCAGATTCGCATAGACGGCCAGAATGCCCGCAGTGCCGCACAGCTGGCAGAAATTCTGCCGCTGCAATTGATCAACCCCGACAGCTTCCGGCTGTTGGAAGGCGCGCCAAAGATCCGCAGGCAATTCCTCGATTGGGGAGTGTTCCACGTGGAACCACGGTTCATGGCCACTTGGCAGCGCCTGCAGAAGGCCCTGCGGCAGCGGAACTCATGGCTGCGGCATGGTACACTTGACGCCGCTTCGCAAGCGGCCTGGGACCGGGAACTGTGCCTGGCCAGTGACGAAATAGATGAATACCGCCGCGCCTATATCAAAGCCTTGAAACCAGTCTTTGAGCAGACCTTGAGTGAGTTATTGGACCTCGAGGGCCTGACGCTGAGTTACTACCGTGGTTGGGACAAAGAGCGTGAACTGAGTGCAGTGCTCGCCACGTCCTTGCAGCGGGATCAGCAAATTGGCCATACCCAGGCTGGCCCCCAACGAGCTGATTTGCGTCTTAGATTGGGCGCACACAATGCCGCGGACATACTGTCCCGGGGTCAGCAGAAGTTGGTGGTATGCGCACTGCGTATTGCCCAAGGGCATCTGGTTAGCCAGGCCCGGCGCGGGCAGTGTATTTATCTGGTGGATGACTTGCCGTCCGAACTCGACGAGCAGCACCGTCGCGCGTTATGCCGTTTGTTGGAAGACTTACGCTGCCAGGTGTTTATCACCTGTGTAGACCACGAATTATTGAGGGAAGGCTGGCAGACGGAAACGCCAGTTGCTTTGTTCCACGTGGAACAGGGCCGTATCACCCAGACCCACGACCATCGGGAGTGAAGGCATGAGCGAAGAAAACACGTACGACTCGACCAGCATTAAAGTGCTGAAAGGTTTGGATGCCGTACGCAAACGTCCCGGTATGTACATTGGCGACACTGATGACGGTAGCGGTCTGCACCACATGGTGTTCGAGGTGGTCGACAACTCCATCGACGAAGCTCTGGCCGGTCACTGCGACGACATCAGCATTATCATCCACCCGGATGAGTCGATTACCGTGCGCGACAACGGTCGCGGCATTCCGGTAGACGTGCACAAAGAAGAAGGCGTTTCGGCGGCAGAGGTCATCATGACCGTGCTCCACGCCGGCGGTAAGTTCGACGACAACTCCTATAAAGTCTCCGGTGGTTTGCACGGTGTAGGTGTGTCGGTGGTGAACGCTCTGTCCGAAGAGCTGATCCTCACGGTGCGCCGTAGTGGCAAGATCTGGGAACAGACCTACGTCCACGGTGTTCCACAAGAACCGATGAAAATCGTTGGCGACAGTGAGTCCACCGGTACGCAGATCCACTTCAAGCCATCGGCTGAAACCTTCAAGAACATCCACTTCAGCTGGGACATCCTGGCCAAGCGGATTCGTGAGCTGTCCTTCCTCAACTCCGGTGTTGGTATCGTCCTCAAGGACGAGCGCAGCGGCAAGGAAGAACTGTTCAAGTACGAAGGTGGCTTGCGCGCATTCGTTGAATACCTGAACACCAACAAGACTGCGGTCAACCAGGTGTTCCACTTCAACATCCAGCGTGAAGACGGCATCGGCGTGGAAATCGCCCTGCAGTGGAACGACAGCTTCAACGAGAACCTGTTGTGCTTCACCAACAACATTCCACAACGCGATGGCGGTACTCACCTGGTGGGTTTCCGTTCCGCGTTGACGCGTAACCTGAACACCTACATCGAAGCCGAGGGCCTGGCCAAAAAGCACAAAGTTGCCACCACCGGTGACGATGCGCGTGAAGGCCTGACGGCGATTATTTCGGTGAAAGTGCCGGACCCGAAATTCAGCTCCCAGACCAAAGACAAGCTGGTGTCTTCCGAAGTGAAGACCGCAGTGGAACAGGAAATGGGCAAGTACTTCTCCGACTTCCTGTTGGAAAACCCGAACGAAGCCAAGCTGGTTGTCGGCAAGATGATCGACGCGGCGCGTGCCCGTGAAGCGGCGCGTAAAGCCCGTGAGATGACCCGCCGTAAAGGCGCGTTGGATATCGCTGGCCTGCCGGGCAAGCTGGCCGACTGCCAGGAGAAGGACCCTGCCCTCTCCGAACTGTACCTGGTGGAAGGTGACTCTGCTGGCGGTTCCGCCAAGCAGGGTCGTAACCGTCGCACCCAGGCCATCCTGCCGTTGAAGGGTAAGATCCTCAACGTCGAGAAAGCACGCTTCGACAAGATGATTTCCTCCCAGGAAGTCGGCACCTTGATCACGGCACTGGGCTGCGGTATCGGCCGTGATGAGTACAACATCGACAAGTTGCGCTACCACAACATCATCATCATGACCGATGCTGACGTCGACGGTTCGCACATCCGTACCCTGCTGCTGACCTTCTTCTTCCGTCAGTTGCCGGAGCTGATTGAGCGTGGCTACATCTACATCGCTCAGCCGCCGTTGTACAAAGTGAAAAAGGGCAAGCAAGAGCAATACATCAAAGACGACGACGCCATGGAAGAGTACATGACGCAGTCGGCCCTGGAAGATGCCAGCCTGCACTTGAACGACGAAGCCCCGGGCATTTCCGGTGAGGCGTTGGAGCGTCTGGTTAACGACTTCCGCATGGTGATGAAGACTCTCAAGCGTCTGTCGCGCCTGTACCCGCAGGAGCTGACCGAGCACTTCATCTACCTGCCTTCCGTGAGCCTGGAGCAGTTGGGCGATCACGCACACATGCAGAATTGGTTGGCTCAATACGAAGTGCGCCTGCGCACTTCCGAGAAGTCTGGCCTGGTGTACAAAGCCAGCCTGCGTGAAGACCGTGAACGTAACGTATGGCTGCCGGAAGTCGAATTGATTTCCCATGGCCTGTCGAACTACGTCACCTTCAACCGCGACTTCTTCGGCAGTAACGACTACAAGACTGTCGTCACCCTGGGCGCACAACTGAGCACCCTGCTGGACGACGGCGCTTATATTCAGCGTGGCGAACGCAAGAAGCAGGTCAAGGAATTCAAGGAAGCTCTTGACTGGCTGATGGCCGAAAGCACCAAGCGCCATACCATCCAGCGATACAAAGGTCTGGGCGAAATGAACCCGGATCAGCTGTGGGAAACCACCATGGACCCGGCTCAACGTCGCATGCTGCGCGTGACCATCGAAGACGCTATTGGCGCGGACCAGATCTTCAACACCCTGATGGGTGATGCGGTCGAACCTCGCCGTGACTTCATCGAGAGCAACGCCTTGGCAGTGTCGAACCTGGACTTCTGATCAGGCAAACCGGCTAAACCAAAAAGGCCAACGCTTAGCGTTGGCCTTTTTTATTGGGTGTTTGTTAAGTGTTTTGCAAATGCTCCACGTGGAACATCGTGGTTTTTAGCTGTGCGAGGGCGCCGCAACACTTTCCAAGCGATAGCCGTATCCATAGATCGTCAACAGCTGCCAACCCCGATCTGCGGTCAGCCCCAGCTTGTTGCGCAGACGATAGATATGCGTATCCAGTGGCCGTGACGAAACCATTTCCTCATGGGTCCAGAAGCGTTCGTAGAGGTACTCACGGGAAAGCGGCCGGGCCAGGTTGGCGAACAAACAACTGGCCAGGCGATATTCACGCTCGGTCAGGTTGATCGGTTTGCCTGCCCGGGTGACGGTCAGTTCCGCATCGTCGAAGGTCAGGTCGTTAAAACTTTGCACTTCATGGGTCGTCGACTTCTGCAGGCCGTGGCGCCGCAACACCGCCGTCACTCGGGCTTTCAGCTCATTGGGGCGAAAGGGCTTGCTGACGTAGTCGTCGGCACCGCTATTGAGGGCCGTGACAATATCGCTCTCCGCATCGCGGCTGGTGAGCATGATCACGGCGGGTGGTGATTCCATGTGTTCACGGGTCCAGCGCAGCAATGCGATGCCGGTGATATCGGGCAGTTGCCAGTCGAGTATCAGCAGGTCGAACGTTTCCCGGCGCAACTGGCGCAACAGGTCTTCACCCCGCTCGAAGCAATGCAGAGTCCACGGCTGTTCGGCGGTGCTAGGGATTTGTCGCAGGGTCTGTTCTACGCGTCGCAATTCAGCAGGTTCGTCATCCAGTATTGCGACACGCATGTCGTGGGTCCCTTTCTACTAAAAATATGGCAGCCGGCGGCTTCAAAATAAAAGGCACGTGTTGCGCAGTTGCCGGCCATTGAATCTGAAGAATTGTGGTCAGATTCAACGTCGCTTGGATCTCTAGGTACGCTGCAATCAAAGAGCGGTTTGCTCTTTGAAAACCCTCTATACCTATGTGGGAAAGATACCGGCTCCGGACGGTAAGTAAAAGGATCAGCCGACACATGCGCTGGCGTAAACTGTTGTGCGCAGATCGGCAATCGCCAATATCGACGATCAAGCACGACCTGGAAGGGAAACTGGGGTCTATGACATCTTCTATTACCCGCCAACTGCACAGGCGCGTTAAACAATGATGCTTTGGGGTAAGGCCGAAAAACGTCAACCCACCCATGCCCAGCGGCTTTTTCACGGCTTGGTGCGTGAGTGGTTGTGGATCGGCTTACTGTTGTTGCCGATCACCGCCTACCTGTCGTTGAGCCCCGGCCTGGCCTTGAATAACCCGCTATACGACAGCCTCCGCCGTTTGACCCCGCTGCCCGTCGACCCGCGCATCCTGCTGGTGACCATCGACGACCCCAGCCTCAAGAAGCTCGGCCCGTGGCCCTGGCCGCGCAGCCTGCATGCCGACCTGATCGACCGCCTCAGCGCTGCGCAGCCGGCTGGTATTTTGTTCGATGTGATCTTCAGTGAGCCGGGCGACCCCGCCAATGACAAACGCTTGGCCGACGCCGTATGCAACGCCGGCAACGTCTTGTTGCCATTAGTGCGTGAGGGGCCCGGGAGCTATAGCCAACCCGGCGGGCAACTGCTGCCCCTGCTTAAATGTGCCAAAGGCGTAGGCCATATCAATGTCGAAGCCGACAGCGACGGCGTGGTCCGCAGCCTGTATATGCGCGAAGGCCCACCCAATACCACGGCGCCCCAGTTGGCGTGGCTGGCCTATGTGATGAGCGGTCAACCGGCAGAGATGCCCGGCGAGCCTCTGGAGCCAACAGGCTCGCAATGGCACCGGGAACACGCGATCCGTATCCCGTTCATCGCGCCCCACACGCACTTTCCCAGCGTGTCGTATGCCAGCGTGTTGCGCGGTGAGGTGTCGCCCGAACGGCTGCATAACCGCCTGATCCTGGTGGGGGCCACGGCGTCCGGCATGGGCGATCGGTTTGTTACCCCGCTCTCCGCTACGGTTGGCACCACGGCGGGGGTAGAAATCCAGGCCAACGTGCTCAACGGCTTACTGCAAGGGCGCAGCATCGTGGATTTGCCCGGATGGCAGGCGGCAACGCTGGCGACATCCCTGGTGGCGCTGCTGCTGGGCCTGCTGCTCTACCGCCCGCGCTATGCACTGTGGATGACCCTGGGCTGCATGGCCGCGGCACTGCTTGGTTCATGGGCCTTGTTACGGCTGGGCCATTGGTGGTCACCTGCGGCCTGCCTGGTCGGCTTGCTGCTCAGTTACCTGATCTGGAACTGGCGCCGCCTCAGCGTGATCCTCGCCTACTTCGGCTGGGAACTGGCGCGCCTGGATGACGAGCCCAAAGTGCTTCCAGAACGCCGCCGTGCACCGGCCAGTAAAGGTGATGTGTTGCAGGGCCGCATCTTTGCCCTGGAGCAGGCCGTCAGCCGTACACGTGATACCCGGCGCTTCATGGCCGATGGCCTGGAGTGCCTGCCGGTGGCGACGCTGATCACCGACCCCAAGGGCAATATCCTGCTGGCCAACCGCATCGCCCGCGAAGTATTCGGCAATGACCTGGTTAACCAGAACCTGCTGGAGCAACTAGCCGACTTGGGTTACCCGCCGCTGCACAACGGCGTGCGCCCTGCCCTTTCGGCACTGGAACTGGTTGAGTTCCGCGACATCCACCAACGCAGTCTGCGTATGGAGATTGCCCCTTTGCTGCCCGCTGAAGGGGATGTCGCACTTGGCTGGCTGCTGAGCCTCACCGACCTGAGCAAGGAGCGTGAGGCCCAGCAGCACCGGGAAACCATGCTGCGTTTTCTTTCCCACGACCTGCGGGCACCGCACTCGGCGATCCTCGCACTGCTGGATGTGCACAGTGGCGAGTCACCGGTGTACGCCCAGATCGAACAGCAGGTGCGTCGCGCGTTGAGCCTTACCGACTCTTTCGTCCAACTCGCGAAAGCCGAGGCCGACGGCTACCACTTCCAGCCCACGCTGTTTGCCATGCTGGTGATGGATGCATTTGACCAAGTGGCGGTGATCGCCCAGCTCAAGGGTATTCATATGGTCCATGACCTGGATGAAGCTGATGAGGGCATGGTGTCAGCCGACCAATCGCTGCTAACCCGTGCGCTGTTCAACGTGCTGGAGAACGCGATCAAATATTCGCCTTCCGGTACCACCGTGCGTTTAAGGCACACCACCACGGACGGCTGGCTGGAATGCCGCATCAGTGATCAGGGCCCAGGGATAGCGGCGCAGGACTTGCCGGAATTGTTCAGCCAGTACAAACGCTTCGATTCTGCCCAGGGCAGTGAGGGTTTGGGGTTGGGGCTGACCATGGTCAAGGCGGTGGTGGAGCGCCATGGCGGCCACATCAGCTGTGAAAGCACGGTGGGTAAAGGCACGGCGTTCAACGTGCAATTGCCCTTGCTGGAGGACTGAAAAAGCCGGCTTTTCTGCTGTGCATAAAAAACCGGTCTCAAGGACCGGTTTTTTACTGCGGAAAAAACTTATGCACCTTTTTCGCGATTTTATGAGCTTGGGAAATATGTAGTTAAATCAGCTTCTTATGAGCCAAAAACGGCAATTCGCCAACAAACCGTACACAGGTTATCCACAGATGCTCAGACCACAGGGGTGTCGACTACCACCGGCTCCGGCGGCAGCGAACCCATAGCTCGTTGTTGCGCTTCATTCCAGGCCTGGGCGCGGTCATTCAGCGCGGCAATAGCCCGTGGGCCCTCGCCTTCGGCGTACATCGGCTCGCCAATTATCACGGTGATGGTGCCCTCACGTTTGGCCCAGCCGGTCTTTGGCCAGAACTTGCCGGCGTTATGCGCAATCGGCAACACCGGCAGGTTGGCATTCACCGCCAAGGCGGTACCGCCGCGTGAGAACTTGCCCACGGTACCGTAGGGCACGCGCGTACCCTCGGGGAAGATCAGCACCCAAACGCCATCCTTGAGCAGCTCGTCGCCCTTCTTGGCGACGTGCTTGAGCGCGGCCTTGGGGTTGTCACGATCAATCGCGATCGGACGCAGCATGGCCATGGCCCAGCCGAAAAACGGCACGTACAGCAATTCGCGCTTGAGCACCTGGCTCAGGGGCGAGAAGTACGCCGACAGAAAGAACGTCTCCCAGGTGCTCTGGTGGTTCGACAAAATCACGCAGGGCTGGTCTGGCACGTTCTCGGCACCCTTGATCTCAAAGCGAATGCCCAGAAATACCTTGGTCAGCCACAGCGCGCAGCGGCACCAATAGACGTTGATAAAGCGGTAGCGCGCCTTGAACGGCAAGAAGGGCGCGATAAAAAAGCTCAGGGTGCACCAGAGAAACGAACTGGTGCCCAGCAGCAGGTAAAAGAAGAAGGTTCTGATGGCCTGCAAAATCGACATGGCGGCATTTACCGTTGCGGGACAACGCCCGCCTGTTAAAAGCGCACTCCCGAACACTCCTTGGCCAGGAAGTCGAGGGCGGCTAGTTGTTGATAAGTTCTGCGGCAATCGCCGCCAGATCGTCAAAAATCAAGGTGCCTACCGGCAGGTTTTTCGCCTGGGTCTTTTCGCCTTTCCCGGTCTTTACCAAAACTGGCTGAGAGTCGACGGCTTTGGCCGCCTCCAGGTCACCGAGGCTGTCCCCGACGAACCATATCCCAGCCAATGGCACCTTGTAATGTTCTGCAATGGTTTTCAACATGCCAGGCTTGGGTTTGCGGCAATCGCAGCCCTCATCCGGCCCGTGGGGGCAGTACACCACCAACCCCACCTCACCGCCCTGCTCGGCCACCAACGTGCGCAAGCGCGCGTGCATGGCGTCCAGGGTGGCGATGTCGTAGTAGCCACGGGCGATGCCGGACTGGTTGGTGGCGATGGCCACGGTCCAGCCGGCTTTGCTCAACTGCGCGATGGCCTCGATCGAGCCGGGCAGCGGAATCCATTCCTCCACCGACTTGATGTAAGCGTCGGAGTCGTAATTGATCACCCCGTCCCGATCGAGAATCAGCAGTTTCAACATGGTCAGCTCAGTGTGGAAATGTCGGCGATGTTGACGAACAAGCCGCGCAGACGCGCCAGCATGGCGTAGCGGTTTTTCCGCACACCGGCATCTTCGGCATTGATCATCACGGCTTCGAAGAACGCATCCACCGGCTCACGCAGGGTGGCCAGGCGCGCCAGGGCTTCGGCGTAGTTGCGTTCGGCGATCAGCGGCTTCACCGCGTTTTCAGCCTTGGCGATGGCCGAGTTCAGCGAGAACTCCTTGGCATCGGCAAACAGGCCTGGGTCGACTTCGGCGTTGCCCAGGCCTTCGGCCTTGCTCAGCAGGTTCGACACACGCTTGTTCACGGCCGCCAGGGCATCGGCTTCGGGCAATTTGCGGAACGCTTGTACGGCTTGTACACGCTGGTCGAAGTCCAACGCCGAACCTGGTTGCAGGGCACGTACCGACAGGTAGACGGAAACATCCACGCCTTCGTCTTCGTAACGCGCACGCAGGCGGTCGAACACGAACTCCAGCACTTGCTCGGCCAGGCCGGCTTGCTTGACCTTGGCGCCGAACTGGCCGACGGCGAACACCACGGCCTGGGTCAGGTCGAGGTCCAGCTTCTTGTCGATCAGGATGCGCAGTACGCCCAGTGCGGCACGGCGCAAGGCATACGGGTCTTTGCTACCGGTCGGCAACATGCCGATACCGAAGATACCCACCAGGGTATCCAGCTTGTCGGCGATGGCCACGGCCGCACCGGTCAAGGTGGTTGGCAGCTCGGCGCCGGCACCGCGCGGCATGTACTGCTCGTTCAGCGCCAGGGCAACGTCGTCGGCTTCGCCATCGTTGAGGGCGTAGTAGTAGCCGGCAACACCTTGCATCTCAGGGAACTCGCCGACCATCTCGGTGGCCAGGTCGCACTTGGACAGCAGGCCGGCACGCGCGGCCCAGGCAGCGTCACCGCCAATGCGAGGGGCAATGTAGGCCGCCAGCTTGGAGATGCGCACGGCTTTGTCGTAGACGCTGCCGAGTTTTTCCTGGAACACCACGTTTTGCAGGCGCAGGTTGAAGTCTTCGAGCTTCTGCTTCTTGTCTTGCTTGAAGAAGAACTCAGCGTCGGTCAGGCGCGGGCGAACGACTTTTTCGTTACCGGCGATGATCTGCTGCGGGTCCTTGCTCTCGATGTTGGCCACGGTGATAAAGCGCGGCAGCAACTTGCCGTCCACGTCCAGCAGGCAGAAGTACTTCTGGTTGTCCTGCATGGTGGTGATCAGCGCTTCTTGCGGCACGTCGAGGAAACGTTCTTCGAACGAGCACACCAACGGCACCGGCCATTCAACCAGTGCGGTCACTTCGTCGAGCAGGCTTGGCGGCACGATGGCGGTGCCTTCCTGCAGGCGGGCCAGCTCTTCGGTGCGCTTGCTGATCAGTTCGCGACGCTCATTGGCATCGGCCAGCACGTAAGCCGCACGCAGGTCGGCGGCGTAGTTGGCCGGCGAGGTGATGCGCACCGCTTGCGGGTGGTGGAAGCGATGACCACGGGAATCACGGCCGGCCTTCTGGGCGAGGATCGTGCAATCGATGACCTGGTCACCGAGCAGCATCACCAGCCATTGGGTTGGGCGGACGAACTCTTCCTTGCGTGCACCCCAGCGCATGCGCTTAGGGATCGGCAGGTCGTTCAGGGAGTCTTCAACGATGGTCGGCAACAGGCTGGCGGTCGGCTTGCCGGTGATCACCTGGCTGAAGCGCAGTTTCGGGCCGCTCTGGTCGATCTCGCTCAGCTCCACGCCACACTTCTTGGCAAAACCAAGGGCGGCCTGGGTTGGGTTGCCTTCGGCGTCGAACGCGGCTTGGCGTGGCGGACCGTCGAGGTTGATGCTGCGGTCCGGCTGCTGGGTTTCCAGCGCGGTCAACAGAACAGCCAGACGGCGCGGCGCGGCGTAGACTTTTTTCGCTTCAAACTTCAGGCCAGCAGTTTGCAGGCCTTTTTCGATACCGGCCAGGAATGCATCGGCCAGGGTATTGAGTGCCTTGGGTGGCAGCTCTTCGGTGCCCAGTTCAACCAGGAAATCTTGAGCACTCATTGTGCAGCCTCCAGCTTAGCCAACACTTCATCACGCAGGTCCGGGGTAGCCATCGGGAAGCCCAGCTTGGCGCGAGCCAACAGGTAGGCTTGGGCGACGGAACGCGCCAGGGTGCGTACACGCAGGATGTATTGCTGGCGCGCGGTTACCGAGATGGCACGGCGGGCGTCCAGCAGGTTGAAGGTGTGAGAGGCCTTCAACACCATTTCGTAGCTCGGCAACGGCAGCGGCTGGTCGAGTTCGATCAGGCGCTTGGCTTCGCTTTCATAGAAGTCGAACAGTTCGAACAGCTTGTCGACATTGGCGTGTTCGAAGTTGTAAGTGGATTGCTCCACTTCGTTCTGGTGGAACACGTCGCCATAGGTGACTTTGCCGAACGGGCCGTCAGCCCACACCAGGTCGTAGACCGAATCCACGCCTTGCAGGTACATGGCCAGACGCTCGAGGCCGTAGGTGATTTCGCCGGTCACCGGGTAGCACTCGATGCCGCCCGCTTGCTGGAAGTAAGTGAACTGCGTCACTTCCATGCCATTGAGCCAGACTTCCCAGCCCAGGCCCCAGGCGCCCAGGGTCGGCGACTCCCAGTTGTCTTCGACGAAACGGATGTCGTGCACCAGTGGGTCCAGGCCCACGTGCTTGAGCGAGCCCAGGTAGAGTTCCTGGAAGTTATCCGGGTTCGGCTTCAATACCACCTGGAACTGGTAGTAATGCTGCAGACGGTTCGGGTTCTCGCCGTAGCGGCCGTCAGTCGGGCGACGACTGGGCTGCACATAAGCGGCGTTCCAGGTTTCCGGGCCGATGGCCCGCAGGAATGTTGCGGTGTGGAAAGTGCCGGCGCCTACTTCCATATCGTAGGGCTGAAGTACCACACAACCTTGCTCGGCCCAGTATTGCTGGAGGGCGAGGATCAAGTCTTGGAAGGTACGCACGGCTGGCGTAGGCTGGCTCACGAAATTCACCTGTTACTTGGGCTGCGATTTAAAGAGCGGGAGTATACCCGATTCGGCCCTGCCACCACTCCCTGGAGCCTTATGCCACGCTGCTTTTGGTGTTCTGAAGATCCGCTGTACATGGCTTATCACGATCAGGAGTGGGGAACGCCGCTGCGCGATGCGCAGGGTCTGTTCGAGTTGCTTTTGCTCGAAGGGTTCCAGGCGGGCCTGTCCTGGATCACCGTTTTACGCAAACGCGAGCATTATCGAAAGGTCTTGTTCGGTTTTGATGCGCAGAGGCTTGCGCGGTTGAGCGACGCTGAGATCGAAGCGTTGATGCTCGATCCGGGCATTGTGCGTAATCGCTTGAAGCTCAACGCCACCCGCCGCAATGCCGCTGCCTGGTTGGCGCTGGAGGATCCGGTGGGGTTGCTCTGGTCGTTTGTCGGCGGCGTGCCCAAGGTCAACCACTTCAAGGATCGCAGCCAGGTCCCGGCAATTACCCCCGAGGCCGAAGCCATGAGCAAAGCCTTGAAAAAAGCCGGCTTCACCTTCGTTGGCCCGACCATCTGCTACGCATTCATGCAGGCCTCGGGCATGGTCATGGACCACACTCAGGACTGCGACCGTTACGCGGACTTGGCCAACGCCGGTTAGAATGCCGGCTTTGCGCACCGCACACGAACAGGAGTGACCTGTGGAAAAGTTTAAAGGCGCCTTGCTGGTAGGCGCTCTCCGATTATTTGCCCTGCTGCCCTGGCGCGCTGTCCAGGCCGTCGGCACGGCGATTGGCTGGATCATGTGGAAAACCCCCAACCGCTCCCGCGACACGGTGCGGATCAACCTGTCCAAATGCTTCCCGGACATGGACCCGGCCGCCCGCGAGCGCCTGGTTGGCCAAAGCCTGATGGACATCGGCAAGTCCCTCACCGAAAGCGCCTGCGCCTGGATCTGGCCGGCCCAGCGCTCCATTGACCTGGTGCGCGAAGTCGAAGGCCTGGATGTACTGCACGCGGCGTTGGCCTCGGGCAAAGGCGTGGTTGGCATCACCAGCCACCTGGGCAATTGGGAAGTGTTGAACCACTTCTATTGCAACCAGTGCAAACCGATCATTTTCTATCGCCCACCCAAGCTCAAGGCGGTGGATGAGCTGCTGCGCAAACAGCGCGTACAACTGGGAAACCGTGTGGCCGCGTCGACCAAGGAAGGCATCCTCAGTGTCATCAAGGAAGTGCGCAAGGGTGGCCAAGTGGGCATTCCCGCTGACCCGGAGCCGGCGGAATCCGCGGGGATCTTCGTACCCTTCTTCGCCACCCAGGCGCTGACCAGTAAGTTCGTGCCGAACATGCTCGCGGGCCACAAGGCCGTGGGCGTCTTCCTGCACGCCCTGCGGCTGCCGGACGGTTCGGGCTACAAAGTGATCCTGGAAGCGGCGCCGGAAGACATGTACAGCACCGACACCGCTACGTCCTGCGCGGCGATGAGCAAGGTGGTGGAGCGCTATGTGGGGGCTTACCCGAGCCAGTACATGTGGAGCATGAAGCGCTTCAAGAAACGCCCACCGGGTGAAGAGCGGTGGTACTGATTTACTGCTGCCTCAAGACCAATACAAAACCAAATGTGGGAGGGGGCTTGCCCCCGATGGCGGTGGTTCAGTCAAAGATGCATCGACTGACACTCCGTTATCGGGGGCAAGCCCCCTCCCACATTTGGTTCAGATCAGGCCTGGCGGTCGAGTTTTTTCAGGAACACCGTCATCTCTTTCTCGGCCTGCTTGTCGCCATGTGCCTGGGCCGCTTCGATGCCTTTTTCCCACGCCAAGCGCGCCGCTGCACGATCCTCCAGCCCCAACTGCGCCTTGCCCAACAACTTCCACGCCGCCGAATACTTCGGGTCGAACTCAACGCACTTGCGCAAATGCTCCGCCGCCTTGGCGTTATCTTTCAGGTCCAGATAACCCTTGCCTAAACCAAAGCGCAGCAATGAATTATCCACACCCTTGGCGAGCATTTTTTCCAGGGATTCGAGCATTTAATGCCACCTTGAGCGAAGTAAGGCTGTTGTGGTGAGGGAGCAAGCTCCCTCACCACACTGGAGTATTCACACTTAGAAAAAACTTAGGCCCACGTGGAACAGTTTCTCCACATCGCGGATATGTTTTTTATCCACAAGGAACAGGATTACGTGGTCACCGGTAGCGATCACCGTATCGTCGTGGGCAATGATCACTTCTTCATCGCGAATAATCGCGCCGATGGTGGTGCCCGGCGGCAAGCCGATATCGCGGATGGCCTTGCCGATCACCTTGCTCGACTTTGAATCACCATGGGCAATCGCCTCGATGGCTTCTGCCGCGCCCCGGCGCAGGGAGTGCACGCTGACAATATCGCCCCGCCGCACGTGGGCCAGCAGGGTGCCGATGGTAGCCAGCTGCGGGCTGATGGCGATGTCGATATCGCCACCCTGGATCAGGTCGACATAGGCCGGGTTGTTGATGATGGTCATCACCTTCTTCGCGCCCAGCCGCTTGGCCAGCAGGGACGACATGATGTTGGCTTCGTCATCGTTGGTCAGGGCCAGGAAGATGTCGGCGTCGGCGATGTTCTCTTCCATCAGCAGGTCGCGGTCCGAGGCACTGCCTTGGAGTACGACGGTGCTGTCGAGGGTGTCGGACAAATGCCGGCAGCGCGCCGGGCTCATCTCGATGATCTTCACCTGGTAGCGGCTTTCGATGGCCTCGGCCAGGCGCTCGCCAATCTGCCCGCCGCCGGCGATGACGATGCGTTTGTAGGTCTCGTCCAGCCGGCGCATTTCGCTCATCACTGCACGAATATTCGCTTTGGCAGCGATGAAAAATACCTCGTCGTCGGCCTCGATCACGGTGTCGCCCTGGGGCAGGATCGGCCGGTCACGGCGGAAAATCGCGGCGACGCGGGTTTCCACATTCGGCATGTGTTCACGCAGTTGGCGCAGTTGCTGGCCCACCAGCGGCCCACCGTAGTAGGCCTTGACCGCCACCAGTTGGGCCTTGCCGCCGGCGAAGTCGATCACCTGCAAGGCGCCGGGAATCTCGATCAGGCGCTTGATGTAATGGGTCACCACCTGCTCGGGGCTGATCAGCACATCCACCGGGATCGCGTCGTTGTCGAACAGGCCGGCACGGGTCAGGTACGCGGCTTCGCGTACCCGGGCAATCTTGGTCGGGGTGTGGAACAGGGTATGGGCGACCTGGCAGGCGACCATATTGGTTTCGTCGCTGTTGGTAACGGCCACCAGCATGTCGGCATCATCGGCACCGGCCTGACGAAGCACTGTGGGAAACGACGCACGGCCTTGTACGGTGCGGATGTCCAGGCGGTCGCCCAAATCGCGCAGGCGCTCGCTGTCGGTGTCGACCACGGTGATGTCGTTGGCTTCGCTGGCCAAATGTTCGGCTAACGTGCCACCGACCTGCCCTGCCCCAAGGATGATGATTTTCATCCGGTCACTCCCTTAAGCCCGTTCAGCCGCGCGCGGCGGCGATCTTGATCAGTTTGGCGTAGTAGAAACCATCGTGCCCGCCTTCTTGCGCGAGCAATTGGCGGCCGTGGGGCTGCTTGATACCGGCTGCGGTGGCGAGGTCCAGCTCCCGCGCGCCGCTGGTGCGGGCGAGGAAGGCTTGGATGACCTCGGTGTTTTCGGTGGGCAAGGTGGAACACGTGGCGTAGAGCAGGATGCCGCCGACTTCGAGGGTCGGCCACAGCGCGTCGAGCAGTTCGCCTTGCAGCACCGCCAGGGCGGCGATGTCGTCGGGTTGGCGGGTGAGCTTGATGTCCGGGTGGCGGCGGATCACGCCGGTGGCGGAGCACGGCGCGTCCAGCAGGATGCGCTGGAAGGGTTTGCCGTCCCACCAGGTGGCGGTGTCGCGGCCGTCGGCGGCGATCAGTTCGGCGCTGAGGCCCAGGCGCGCAAGGTTTTCGCGCACGCGCACCAGGCGTTTGGCTTCCAGGTCGACCGCGACCACACCCGCCAGGTCTTTTTCGACTTCCAGAATGTGACAGGTCTTACCGCCCGGCGCGCAGCAGGCATCCAGCACGCGCTGGCCCGGCGCCAAGTCGAGCAGGTCGGCGGCCAGTTGCGCGGCTTCATCCTGCACGCTGATCCAGCCTTCGGCGAAGCCTGGCAGGCTGCGCACATCGGCGGCGGCTTCGAGCACGATGCCGTCGGTGCTGTACACACACGGTGTGGCGCTGATGCCGGCAGCGGCGAGCAATTGCAGGTAGGCGTCACGGCTGTGATGGCGACGGTTGACCCGCAGGATCATCGGCGGGTGTGCATTGTTGGCTGCGCAAATGGCTTCCCATTGCTCGGGCCAGAAGGCCTTGAGGGATTTTTGCAGCCAGCGCGGGTGGGCGGTGCGCACCACCGGGTCGTGTTCCAACTCGGCCAGCAGCGCTTCGCTTTCGCGCTGGGCGCGGCGCAGTACGGCATTGAGCAGGGCCTTGGCCCAAGGTTTTTTCAGTTTGTCGGCGCAACCTACGGTTTCACCGATGGCGGCGTGGGCCGGTACGCGGGTGTAGAGCAGTTGGTAGAGGCCCACCAGCAGCAGCGCCTCCACATCGGCATCGGCCGCCTTGAAGGGCTTTTGCAGCAGCTTGGCCGCCAGCGCCGACAAGCGCGGCTGCCAGCGGGCGGTGCCGAAGGCCAGGTCCTGGGTAAAGCCGCGATCGCGGTCTTCGACCTTATCCAGTTGGGTCGGCAACGAACTGTTCAGCGAAGCCTTGCCGTTGAGCACGGCGGCCAGGGCCTTGGCGGCGGCCAGACGTGGGTTCATTGGGCTACCACCCCGAGGACGGTGCCCAAGGCAAATTTCTCACGACGACTGTTGAACAAATCGCTGAAATTAAGTGCCTTGCCGCCGGGCAACTGCAGGCGGGTCAGACACAGTGCCTGCTCACCGCAGGCCACCAACAGGCCTTCCTTGCTGGCGCCGATGATTTCACCGGGGGCGCCGGTGCCGTCGGCCAAGGTGGCGGCCAACACCTTCAAGGCTTCGCCATTGACGCTGCTGTGGCAGATCGGCCACGGGTTGAAGGCACGTACCAGGCGCTCCAGCTCCACGGCCGGGCGGCTCCAGTCGATGCGCGCTTCGTCTTTATTCAATTTGTGCGCGTAGGTCGCGAGACTGTCGTCCTGCACTTCGCCTTCCAGGGTACCGGCTGCGAGGCCCGCGATGGCCTCGATCACGGCCGGCGGGCCCAGCTCGGCGAGGCGGTCGTGCAGGCTGCCACCGGTGTCTTGAGCGGTGATTGCGGTGCTGACTTTGAGCAGCATCGGGCCGGTGTCCAGGCCCGCTTCCATGCGCATCACGGTCACGCCGCTTTCGCTGTCGCCCGCTTCCACGGCGCGCTGGATCGGCGCCGCACCGCGCCAGCGTGGCAGCAGCGAGGCATGGCTGTTGATGCAGCCCAGGCGTGGGATATCCAGCACCACTTGCGGCAGGATCAAGCCGTAAGCCACCACCACCAGCAGGTCCGGTTGCAGTGCAGCCAGTTCAGCCTGGGCCTCGGCATTACGCAGGGTCGGCGGTTGCAGCACAGGGATGTTGTGCTCAAGGGCCAGTTGCTTGACCGGGCTCGGCATCAGTTTTTGCCCGCGACCGGCCGGGCGATCCGGCTGGGTGTACACCGCCACGATGTCATAAGGGCTGGCAAGCAGCGCCTTGAGGTGTTCGGCGGCAAATTCGGGGGTGCCGGCAAAAACAATGCGCAATGGCTCGGTCATGGGAGTTCTCGGTTAAAAGCAGTCACAAAAGAAAAAGGCTTGCTGCAGCAAGCCTTTGGAAGGAGGGCATCAAGCTTGCTGGCGATGCTTTTTTTCCAGCTTCTTCTTGATCCGGTCGCGCTTGAGCGTGGACAGGTAATCGACAAACAGCTTGCCGTTGAGGTGGTCGCATTCGTGCTGGATGCACACCGCCAGCAGGCCTTCGGCGATCAGCTCGAACGGCTTGCCGTCGCGGTCCAGGGCCTTGATCTTCACGCGCAGCGGGCGTTCGACGTTCTCGTAGAACTCCGGCACCGACAGGCAGCCTTCCTGATATTCGCCCATCTCTTCGGTCAGCGGTTCGAACTCCGGGTTGATGTACACCATCGGTTCGCTGCGGTCTTCCGACAGGTCCATGACCACGACGCGCTGATGCACGTTGACCTGGGTCGCGGCGAGGCCGATGCCCGGGGCTTCATACATTGTTTCAAACATGTCATCGACCAACTGACGAACCTTGTCGTCCACTACGGCCACCGGTTTGGCGATCGTGCGCAGGCGCGAGTCGGGGAATTCGAGGATGTTCAAAATAGCCATAAGCGTAATTGCTGCACATGTGAGGTAGAGGCAAATCGGCGTTGGGATGGACCCACACGACCGGTGTGAAAGGCTCAAAAGCCGCGAAGGCTCTGGCGTTTCACGCGAACACACATAATAAAGGAGATTCACCCCATGAGGAAATCGCTACTCGTCTTGCTGCTGTGGGCCCCGTTTGCCATGGCCCTGCTTCCCCCGCCCGCCCAGCGCCTGGATCCAGCGACGCAACAGGCCATCCAGCGCTTTTTACTGCATAACCGCATGCTTGATACGCCCGCAGACCTTGACCACGCCCCCTACATTGTCGCGGCCGAGAGCGGGCGGGTGTTGGGCGCCAATGGCGAGCGCGTGCATGCTCGGGGCCACTTGGACCCGACCCAGCCAAGCTACGCAATCGTGCGACGCGGCAAGGCCTACACCGACCCTCAAACCCAGGAGTTGCTGGGGGTTAACGCCGACGACATTGGCACTGCGCGGTTTGTCACCGCAGGCGATCTCACTACCCTGGCGGTGCACCGGGTGACACAAGAGGTTCGCCCGGGCGACCGCCTGCTCCGCATGCAGCCGCCGGTCGATCCGGCAAGCCTGGCAGCGCCGGCTTCGGCACCGTTTATTCAAGGACACATCATCGATATCCCCAAGGGTGTGACCCAGATCGGCGTTCTGGACGCCGTAACACTCAACAAAGGCCGTCGGGAGGGGCTGGTCGAGGGCCAATTACTGAGCATCATCAAAGCTGGCGCCACTGTCCGTGACCCCCTCAGCGGCGCTCCGGCAAAGCTCCCCGATGAGCGCGCTGGCACCCTGCTGGTGTTTCGTACTTATGAAAAGCTCAGTTACGGGCTGGTGCTCAATGCCTCACGTGCGCTGGCAGTAATGGATCGTTTCGAGACTGCCCGCCAAACGCAATAAGTAGCCTGCTAAATAAGTTACCAACAGAGTTATCCACAACTTGTTCCGATCAAGGATGATCAGATGTTTCCGATAAAACGCTCCGAAATTTCCCCGTCAGAACTGGAAGCCCGACTACGCTTGCACAGGCTGCCGGAGCTAGGTCCCAAACGTTTTCACCTATTGATAGAAGCATTCGGCTCGGCTTCAAAAGCCATCAGTGCGCCTGCGAGTGCCTGGCGTGCCCTCGGCTTGCCAGTCGTCAGCGCCGATGCCCGGCGCTGCCCCGAAGTGCGCGATGGCGCCAGCGCTGCACTGGACTGGCTTGCGCGCCCGGCCCAGCATTTGCTGATGTGGGACCAGCCTGAGTACCCCGCGCTGCTTGCCCAGATCGACGATGCACCGCCGCTTTTATTCGTCGCTGGCGACCCAGCGATCCTGGAAAAACCGCAACTGGCGATGGTCGGCAGCCGCCGCGCTTCGCGCCCAGGCATGGACACCGCCGCGGCTTTTTCCCGCAGCCTGGCGAGCGCCGGTTTTGTCATCACCAGCGGCCTGGCATTGGGCATCGACGGTGCTGCGCACCAAGCCGCACTGGACGTGGGTGGCCAGACAATCGGCGTGCTCGGCACCGGCCTGGAAAATTTTTATCCACAGCGCCACAAAGCGCTCGCTGCTGCGATGATTGCCCAAGGCAGCGCGGTGGTTTCCGAGTTTCCGCTGGATGCCCCACCCCAGTCGGCGAACTTTCCACGCCGCAATCGGATTATCAGCGGCCTGTCCCTGGGCGTTCTGGTGGTGGAAGCCAGCATGGCCAGCGGGTCGCTGATCACCGCAAAACTAGCCGCCGAACAAGGCCGCGAGGTGTATGCGATCCCGGGTTCTATCCACCATCCTGGCGCCAAGGGTTGCCACCAGTTGATCCGCGACGGCGCCGTGCTGGTGGAAACCATCGAACACATTCTGGAAGGGTTACGCGGCTGGCAGGCCTTGTCACGCCCGGCCCCGATAGCGGTCACTCACCCGCTGGTAGCGTTGTTGCACGCGGCGCCCCACACCAGCGAAGCCTTGGCGATTGCCAGCGGCCGGCCGTTGTCCCAGGTGCTGGCGACACTGACCGAGCTTGAGCTGGAAGGCTTGGTTATCTGCGAAAACGGGCGCTGGCTTGCGCGCTGCTAGGTTTTGTAAAGAAGATCGGTAAACTGCGCAGAGCTTTAAGTCCGGAGAGTGAGCAATGGTCAACAGGTGGCGTGTGCTGGAAACCGCACGGGAAATTCGTGCAGGCGCGGTGATTGCCTATCCAACCGAAGCAGTGTGGGGCCTGGGCTGCGACCCGTGGAATGAAGAAGCAGTAGACCGTTTGCTCGCGATCAAGAACCGTTCGGTCGACAAGGGCCTGATCCTGGTGGCAGACAACATTCGCCAGTTCGATTTTCTCTTCGAAGACTTCCCTCAGGACTGGATCGACCGCATGGCCAGTACCTGGCCAGGGCCGAATACCTGGCTTGTGCCTCACCAGGATTTGTTGCCGGAGTGGGTTACCGGTGTGCACGACACGGTTGCGCTGCGGGTGACCGATCACCCATTGGTGCGGGACCTGTGCTCGCTGGTCGGGCCGTTGATTTCCACCTCGGCCAACCCCCAAGGCCGCCCGGCTGCGCGCACGCGGATTCGCGTGGAGCAGTATTTCCGTGGCCAGGTGGACCTGGTGCTGGGCGGCGCCCTGGGTGGGCGCAAGAACCCGAGCCTGATTCGCAATCTGGCGACGGGTGAAGTGGTGCGGCCTTCCTAGCGTTTTTGTGGCGAGGGAGCTTGCTCCCGTTGGACTGCGCAGCAGGCCTAAAACCAGAGAATGCGGTTTACCTGAAGAAACGCCATTGTCTGTTCTGGGGCCGCTTCGCGGCCCAACGGGAGCAAGCTCCCTCGCCACAAAGAGCGGTCAAGGCAACAGAATGGTGGAGCCAGTAGTGCGCCGCCCCGACAATTCCGTCTGCGCCTTGGCCGCCTCCGCCAGCCTGGCGACGGGTGAAGTGGTGCGGCCTTCCTAGCGCTTTTGTGGCGAGGGAGCTTGCTCCCGTTGGACTGCGCAGCAGGCCTAAAACCAGAGAATGCGATTTACCTGAAGAAACGCCATTGTCTGTTCTGGGGCCGCTTCGCGGCCCAACGGGAGCAAGCTCCCTTGCCACAAATAGCGGTCAAGGCCACAGAGTGGTGGAGCCAGTAGTGCGCCGCCCCGACAATTCCGTCTACGCCTTGGCCGCCTCCGCCAGCCTGGCGACGGGTCAAGTGGTGCGGCCTTCCTAGCGCTTTTGTGGCGAGGGAGCTTGCTCCCGTTGGACTGCGCAGCAGGCCCAAAACCAGAGAATGCGATTTACCTGAAGAAACGCCATTGTCTGTTCTGGGGCCGCTTCGCGGCCCAACGGGAGCAAGCTCCCTCGCCACAAAGAGCGGTCAAGGCAACAGAATGGTGGAGCCAGTAGTGCGCCGCCCCGACAACTCCGTCTACGCCTTGGCCGCCTCCGCCAGCCTGGGGACGGGTCAAGTGGTGCGGCCTTCCTAGCGCTTTTGTGGCGAGGGAGCTTGCTCCCGTTGGACTGCGCAGCAGGCCCAAAACCAGAGAATGCGATTTACCTGAAGAAACGCCATTGTCTGTTCTGGGGCCGCTTCGCGGCCCAACGGGAGCAAGCTCCCTCGCCACAAAGAGCGGTCAAGGCAACAGAATGGTGGAGCCAGTAGTGCGCCGCCCCGACAATTCCGTCTACGCCTTGGCCGCCTCCGCCAGCCTGGCGACGGGTGAAGTGGTGCGGCCTTCCTGAGACCGCGTCGCGCCCATCGCGGGCAAGCCCACTCCCACATTTGATCGAGTTTCTCCAGTTGGAACCCGATCAAAATGTGGGAGGGGGCTTGCCCGCGATGAGGCCTTCAACTCCCCTAAGATCTATCGCCTTACGGCAGCAGAATTGTGGAGCCAGTCGTGCGCCGCGCCGACAACTCCGTCTGCGCCTTGGCCGCCTCCGCCAGCGAGTAACGCTGGTTGATATCAATGCGCACCTTGCCGCTTTTGATCATCGAGAACAGGTCGTCGGCCATTGCCTGTAAGTTCGCCGGGTTGTTGGCGTAGGTCGCCAAGGTCGGCCGGGTTACATACAGCGAGCCCTTGGCCGACAGAATCCCCAGGTTCACACCATCCACCGCGCCCGAGGCATTCCCGAAGCTCACCACCAGCCCGCGCGGAGCCACGCTGTCCAGGGAGGTCAGCCAGGTGTCCTTGCCGACACCGTCGTACACCACCGGGACTTTTTTGCCGTCGGTCAATTCCAGTACGCGCTGTGCGACGTCTTCCTTGCTGTAGTCGATGGTTTCCCAGGCGCCGAGGGATTTGGCCAGAGCGGCTTTTTCTGGCGAGCTGACCGTGCCGATCAGCTTCACGCCCAGGGCATTGGCCCATTGGCAGGCCAGGGAGCCCACGCCACCGGCGGCGGCGTGGAACAGAATGGTTTCGCCACCCTTCAACTCATAGGTCTGGCGTAGCAGGTACTGCACGGTCAGGCCCTTGAGCATGGCACCGGCAGCTTGTTCAAAGCTGATGTCGTCCGGCAGGTGCACCAGGTTGGCCGCCGGCAGCACGTGCAATTGGCTGTAGGCACCGAGCGGGCCGCTGCCGTAGGCCACGCGGTCGCCGACTTTGAACTGGCTGACTTCACTGCCCACCGCATCCACCACCCCGGCGCCCTCGGCGCCCAACCCCGATGGCAGGGCTGGCGGTGCGTACAGGCCGCTGCGGAAATAGGTGTCGATGAAGTTCAGGCCAATGGCCTCGTTGCGCACGCGAACCTGCTGCGGGCCCGGCTCCGCCGGCGTGTAGTCCACATATTCAAGTACTTCGGGGCCGCCATGGGCGCTGAACTGGATACGTTTGGCCATCTGCACATCTCCTGAGGTCGAATTCGCGTAGCCCCCTATCCCACTCCTAAGCTTGATCTTCGTCAACTGCGGCGCAACGGGGAGCGGTGGTATCCTGTGCGCCCATTTGCCGCCGACGCCCAATGGCCTCGCGTAGCTTTGCCCGATTCAAGGTGATGCCATGACTACCCGCACCGAGGCTGTAAAGGCCTACCTGCTTGACCTGCAAGACCGCATTTGCAGCGCCCTGGAAACCTTCGAGACGGACACTCGCTTTATCGAAGACGCCTGGACCCGGCCTGCCGGCGGCGGCGGTCGCACCCGTGTGATCGAAAACGGCGTGGTGATCGAAAAAGGCGGCGTTAACTTTTCCCACGTGTTCGGCAGCGGCCTCCCACCGTCCGCCAGTGCACATCGCCCGGAGCTGGCCGGTCGTGGGTTTGAAGCGCTTGGCGTATCGCTGGTGATCCACCCGCACAACCCCCATGTGCCGACTTCCCACGCCAACGTGCGGTTTTTCATCGCTGAAAAAGACGGCGAAGAACCAGTGTGGTGGTTTGGTGGCGGCTTCGACCTCACGCCCTACTACGGCAACGAAGAAGACTGCATCCACTGGCACCGCGTGGCCGAGCAGGCCTGTGCACCGTTCGGCGCCGACGTGTATTCGCGCTACAAGGCTTGGTGCGACAGCTACTTCCACATCAAGCATCGCAATGAACCGCGTGGCATCGGCGGCCTGTTCTTCGATGATTTGAACGAGTGGGATTTCGACACCTGCTTCGCCTTCATCCGCGCCATCGGTGATGCGTACATCGACGCCTACCTGCCGATCGTGCAGCGCCGCAAGGCCCTGGCGTATACCGAGCAGCAACGCGAATTCCAGGAGTTTCGCCGTGGTCGCTACGTCGAGTTCAACCTGGTGTATGACCGTGGCACCCTGTTCGGCCTGCAGTCGGGCGGGCGTACCGAGTCGATCCTGATGTCGCTGCCGCCGCAAGTGCGCTGGAGCTACGACTGGAAAGCCGAGGCCGGCAGCGAAGAAGCACGCCTCACTGACTACTTCCTGCAAGACCGCGACTGGCTGGGCCTCGCCGCGCCAAAGGCGGCTGTCTGATGGATAAATATGTCGTATTCGGTAACCCCATCGGCCACAGCAAGTCGCCGTTGATTCACCGCATGTTTGCCGAGCAGACCGGTGAGCAATTGGACTACAGCACCTTGCTCGCGCCTTTGGAGGATTTCATCGGCTGTGCCCGTGAGTTTTTCGAGCACGGCCGTGGCGCCAACGTCACCGTGCCGTTCAAGGAAGACGCCTACCGCCTGGCCAACACCTTGAGTGAACGCGCGCAACGCGCCGGCGCGGTGAACACCCTGAGCAAGCTGGCCGACGGCACCTTGCTGGGCGACAACACCGACGGTGCCGGCCTGGTGCGCGACCTGACGGTAAACGCCGGGTTGAGCCTGCAAGGCAAGCGCATCCTGTTGCTCGGCGCGGGTGGCGCGGTGCGGGGGGCGTTAGAGCCTTTGCTGGCCGAGCGGCCGGCTTCGCTGATCATCGCCAACCGCACCGTGGAAAAGGCTGAATTGCTCGCCGAGCTGTTCGACGATCTTGGCCCGGTGTCTGCCAGCGGTTTCGACTGGCTGCGTGAGCCGGTGGACGTGATCATCAATGCCACGTCCGCCAGCCTGTCAGGCGATGTACCGCCGATTGCCGGCAGCCTGATCGAACCGGGCAAGACCTTTTGCTACGACATGATGTACGCCAAGGCACCCACCGCGTTCTGCCGCTGGGCCACCGAGCAAGGCGCAGCCGTGGCGATGGATGGTTTGGGCATGCTGGTGGAACAGGCGGCGGAAGCGTTCTACCTGTGGCGCGGCGTACGCCCGGATTCGGCGCCGGTGCTGGCTGAATTACGCCGCCAGTTGGCTTAACACCGATCTAAAGTGGGCAGATTTGAGCTGTGCCCACTTTTAACTGCATTCAGTCTTTGAAATGGATGGGGCAGTTGTCGGCCCCTTCCAGTTTTTGCAGTTCTTCAACGACCTGCGGCCTGGCCCGGCGCAACGTTAAACTACGCCCCAACCCCCGCAACCGCCGCGCTTCCTGGTGCAGCATCTCCACCCCGGAATAGTCGATAAAGTTGATCTGCTGCGCCTCGATCACCACCCGCTCGCCCGACAGGCGTTGCAGGCGCACTTGCAGGTAATGGCTGGCGCCGAAAAAGATCGAACCGCCTACCCGCAACACATCTTCGTCACCGTCGCGCCATTGCTGCACCCGCGGTTGCGACGTGCGCTTGAGGTAGAAAAACAATGAGGCCAACACACCGGCATAGATCGCTGTTTGCAGCTCCAGCAACAAGGTGGCGACGCAGGTCAGGCCCATCACCACAAACTCGGCGCGGCTGACGCGGAACAACGCGCGAATGCCGCGATGATCCACCAGGCCCCAGCAGATCAGCAGGATGCTGGCGGCCATGCTCGGGATCGGGATATGCGCGATCAAGGCCGCGCCAAACAGTGCGAACAGTGCCACCCACAGCGCGGAGAACACCCCGGCCAACGGTGAGCAAGCGCCCGCTTCATAGCTGAGGCCCGAGCGTGTAAACGAACCGGCCGACAAGTAGCCGGAGAAAAATCCGCCGACGATATTGGATAAGCCCTGCGCGCGGACTTCCTGGTTGGCGTCGAGCAATTGTTGCGAACGCGCCGACAGCGAGCGCGCAATCGACAGGCTGGTGACCAGCCCCAGCATGCCCACCGCCACGGCGCTGGGCAGCAGGCGCAGAATCATGTCCAGGTCCATCGGCAACGGGCTGAACGGCGGCAGTTTGCCGATAAACGAACTGACCAGCGCCACATGCCCGAACATCCCAGGCCACACCCACGCCGCCAGGCTGCCCAGGGCCAGCGCGATCAGCAGCGTCGGCCAGCGCGGCACCAGGTACTTGAGCGCTGCGCCCACCAGCAAGGTACCCAGGCCCAGGGCCAGTGACGCATGGTCCCACTCGCCGCTGTGGTGGATCAGTGCCAGCAGGCTATTGATCGCCGTGGCCTGGCTGGGCAAGTCCAGCCCCAACAGGTTGGGCAGTTGCCCCAGGGCAATCACCACGGCAGCGCCCAGGGTAAAGCCGAGTACCACCGAGTGGGAGACAAAATTCACCAGCGCGCCGAAGCGCAGCATGCCGAGCAGCCACTGGAATACCCCGGCGAGGCAGGTCAGCAGCAGGATCAGGGTGATGTAGTCCTGTGATCCCGGTACGGCCAGCGGGCTGACGCTGGCGTAGAGAACAATCGAAATTGCCGCCGTGGGGCCGCAGATCAAGTGCCAGGACGAGCCCCAGAGGCAGGCGATCAGTACCGGGATGATGGCGGCGTACAAGCCGTACTCCGGTGGGAGACCGGCGATCAGCGCGTAGGCAATCGACTGCGGCAGGGCGAGCACGGCGCCGCTGAGGCCGACGATCGCGTCCCGCCCGACGCTGGCGCGGGTTTGGCGTGGGAGCCAGGCGAGGAAGGGGAAGAGTGATTGGCGTGTTGGCCGGGGCATCTCAGACTCGGTTAAAAAGGGTTAGCTCAGAGTATCAGCACACATAGATCCCTGTGGGAGGGGGCTAGCCCCCGATGGGGTCCTGTCAGCTATACAGGGGTTGGCTGACACACCGCAATCGGGGGCAAGCCCCCTCCCACATTGGGATTGTGTTGGGCTTTAGAGCTTGGCTTTTACTGCGGCCAACGCATCCTGGCCATCAACGGTTTTCACACCCTCCAACCACTTATCCAACACCGCCGGGTTCGCCTTGATCCAGGCCTTTGCCGCATCGGCATTGCTGACCTTGTTGTTGGCCACCTCAGCCATGATGCTGTTCTCCATCTCCTGGGTAAAACTCAGGTTGGTCAGCAGTTTCCCGACATTCGGGCAAGCCTGTGCATAGCCTTTGCGGGTCAAGGTATACACGCTGCCGGTGTCACCAAAATACTTTTCGCCACCCTTGAGGTAATGCATTTTCAGCTGCACGTTCATCGGGTGTGGCGTCCAGCCCAGGAAGGTGACGAATTTCTGCTTCTTCACCGCCCGCGACACTTCGGCGAGCATCGCCTGTTCACTCGACTCCACCAGCTTCCACTGGCCGAGGTCGAAGTCATTCTTCTTGATGATCTCCTGCAACGAAATGTTCGCCGGCGCACCGGAGCCGATGCCGTAGATCTTCTTGTCGAACTTGTCGGCAAACTTGTTCAGGTCGGCAAAGTCATGCACGCCCGCGTCCCACACGTAGTCCGGCACGGCGAGGGTGAACTCGGTGCCGTCGAGGTTCTTGGCCAGTTGCACAACATCGCCATTGGCCACGAACTTGTCGTAGAAGCCCTGCTGCGCCGGCATCCAGTTGCCCAGGAACACATCCACCTGGCCATCCTTCAGCCCGCCAAACGTGATGGGCACCGCCAGGGTGTCGACCTTGGGTTTGTAGCCCATGCCCGTCAGCAAAAAGCCGGTGATGGCATTGGTTGCGGCAATGTCGCTCCAGCCCGGATCGGCCATTTTCACCGTGTTACAACTGGCGTCCGCATACACGTTGGCGCTGCCCAGCACCAACATGCCCAACACTACGGTTAACTTTTGCATGGCCTTCCCTCAGTTTTATTGGTTTTGGCAGGGTTGTGGATAACGTGCCTTGCGCTCCAGGTCGTCGAGGTCGATATGGTTGCGCATGTATTGCTGACTGGCGTCCACCAGCGGCTGGTGATCCCAGCTCTTCAGCTTGCCTTCGGTCAGTGCTTCAAACACCAGACGGCGGCGGCGTTGGCTGGCGAGCACCTGTTGGTGGATCGCCGGGATGTCCCATTTGGCCCGCGCCTCGTCCAGGAAGGCCGCAAACAGTGCCCGATACTGCGGCGACTGGCTGAGTTCTTCCTGCTCCCGTGGGTCGTTGTGAACATCGAACAGCAGACAAGGGTCGTCTTCGCTGTAGATGAATTTGTAGGCGCCTCGGCGAATCATCATCAACGGGCTGATGGTGCCTTCGGCCATGTACTCGCCAAACACTTCGTCGTGCCCGCCCTGCCCTTGCAAGTGCGGGACCAGTGACCGGCCGTCCAGCGGCAGGCGCGGGTCCAGCTCACCGCCGGCCAGTGCCACCAGGGTCGGCAACAGGTCGGCAGTGGACACGGCTTTGCTCACGCGGCCCGCGGCAAACTGCCCCGGCGCACTGACCAGCAGCGGCACGCGGGCGGCCATTTCAAACCAGTGCATTTTGTACCAGAGGCCCCGTTCGCCGAGCATGTCGCCATGGTCGCCGGAGAAAATGATGATCGTGTCGTCAGCCAGGCCAGTGTCTTCCAGGGTCTGCAGGAGCTTGCCGACATTGCTGTCGATGTAGCTGCACGCGCCAAAGTAGGCGCGGCGCGCATCGCGGATCTTGTCCACAGGCAGCGGTTTATCCCACAGGTCATAGACCTTGAGGAGGCGCTGGGAATGCGGGTCGAGGTCGGCCTGGGCCGGCGTTGTAGGCAATGGGATGTCGTTGTCGTCGTACAGATCCCAGAACGGCTTGGGAATGGTGTACGGGTCGTGTGGGTGGGTCATCGACACCGTGAGGCAGAACGGCTGGTCGCCGTCTTCGCGGATGTGGTCGAACAGGTATTGCTGGGCCTTGAACACCACTTCCTCGTCGAAATCCAGCTGGTTGGTGCGCACGCACGGGCCGGCCTGCAGCACCGAAGACATATTGTGGTACCAGGTGGGGCGCACGTCCGGCTCGTCCCAGTTCACGGCCCAGCCGTAGTCGGCGGGGTAGATGTCGCTGGTCAGGCGTTCTTCGTAGCCGTGCAGTTGGTCGGGGCCACAGAAGTGCATCTTGCCCGACAGCGCGGTGCGGTAGCCGAGGCGACGCAGGTAGTGGGCATAGGTCGGTACATCGGCGGGGAAATCTGCCGCGTTGTCGTAGGCGCCGATCTTGCTCGGCAACTGGCCGCTTACCAGGGTAAAGCGCGAGGGCGCGCACAGCGGGCTGTTGCAATACGCGGCGTCGAACACCACGCCCTGTGCGGCGAGGCGGCTCAAGTTCGGCAATTTGATCGGGGAAGGTCCGTAGAACGGCAGCATCGGCGCGGCCATTTGATCGGCCATGATGAAAAGAATGTTCTTGCGCTTCATGATCTATCGGCATTCCATAGGCGGTGTTTATGCGAATGAGCATGCAGCCCATGGAAAATGGGGTAAAGCCCATGAAAAGCAATGTCTAGGATAAGCACAGCTTATGTATGAAGCCCTCGGTGACCTGTCCCTCGACCTGCTGCGCGCGTTCGAAGCCGCCGCACGCCACCGCAGTTTTACCGCCGCCGCGATGGAGCTGGGCACCACCCAGCCGGCCATCAGCCAGCAGATCAAGCGCCTCGAAGAACAGTTAGTGATCCGACTGTTTGATCGCATCTACCGGGGCATTGAGCTGACCGACGCTGGCGCCCTGCTGTTCGAGCACGTGCAAGGCGGCTTGCAGGCCATCAACCAGGGCCTGAGTGCGATCACCCAGCAGGACCAGCATGAAGTGCTGCAAGTGGCCACCGACTTCGCTTTCGCCGCCTATTGGCTGATGCCGCGCCTGCATCGCTTCCACCAGGCCAACCCGCAAGTGGACGTGAGCCTGGTGACCAGCGAGCGCAACCACGCCACCTTGCGCAGTGACATCGACGTGGCGGTGCTGTTTGGCGATGGCCGGTTCAAACAGGGCGACAGCCTGTGGTTGTTCAACGAAGAAGTGTTCCCGGTGTGCAGCCCGCAGTGGCTGAAGACCCAAGCCACGCCGCTGACTGTACAAAATTTGCACGATTACCCGCTGCTGCACCTGCGCCAGGAAAACAACAGCCAGTGGTTCGACTGGAGCGGGGTATTTCGCGAGCTGGGCATCAGCACCGCGCCCACCCCCGGCCAACTGCGCTTCGACAATTACACCCTGCTGATCCAGGCGGCGATTGCCGGCCAGGGCGTGGCCATCGGCTGGCGTCATTTGGTGGATAACCTGCTGGAGCAGAACTGGCTGTGCCGGCCGATCAGCGACACGGTGATCTCGCGCTTCGGCTATTACGTGGTGCAGCCCCAACGCAAACGTCGGGGGCAGTTGGTGGAGCGGTTTGTGGACTGGCTGGTGGCGGAACAGGCCAGCAGCGCGCAATCACTGACCGGGCTGGCCCTGCCTTCGATTGCGGTCTAGGATTTGGCGCATATTTGATCCGGAGTTCGTCATGCAACGCATCAAGGGCTACCACGCCCACATCTACTTTGACGCCAGCACCCTCGACCAGGCGCGCACCTTATGCGAAGACGCCGCCAAACTCTTCCCGCTGCGTATGGGCCGCGTGCACGAACGGCCGGTGGGGCCGCATCCGGACTGGAGCTGCCAGTTGGCGTTCGATGCCGAATATATCGGGGTGGTGCTGCCGTGGCTGGTGATCCATCGCAATGGGCTGGTGGTGTTCCTGCACCCCAATACCGGCGATGACCTCAAGGATCACACCGACTACGCCATTTGGATGGGCGCGATGCGTGAGCTGAATTTGTCTGTGTTTTCTTAAATCCAATCCCTAAATATGGGATTGATATTTATATATTGAGACTTCCTAAGGCATAGGTTTATATTCGCTGCATCCGCTCAGAACTCAGGTGAAGCGATGCAGGCGCAATTGATCGCGCTCGATTGGGGGACCAGCTCCCTTCGTGCTTATAAACTCGGCTCGGCCGGCGTGGTGCTGGAACAGCGCGCGCTGGCCACTGGCATCATGCACCTGCCCAGCGAGCCCCGGGACATCGCCGGTGTGCGCTGCAGCGATGGCTTCGAGTTGGCGTTCGATGCGGCGTGCGGCGACTGGCTCGACGCCCAACCCGACTTGCCGGTGATCGCCTGCGGCATGGTCGGCAGCGCCCAGGGCTGGAGCGAAGCGGCCTACCGCAATACCCCCGTCGACGTCGCCAGCCTGGGCCAGGCACTGCATAGCCTATGCAGCCAGCGGGGTGTGACGGTGCACATCGTGCCCGGCGTGATCGAGCAGGTCGGGTTGCCCAATGTGATGCGCGGCGAAGAAACCCAGGTGCTCGGCGTGCTGCAAAGCCTGCCGGCCACCGATAACGTGTTGATCGGCCTGCCCGGCAGCCATTCCAAATGGGTCGAGGTGGTCGAAGGCCGCATCACGCATTTCGACACCTTCATGACAGGCGAGGTGTTTGCGGTGCTGAGCAAGCACAGCATCCTGGGGCGCACCCAAAAAGCCTCTGCAGAGTTCCAGGCCGACGCGTTTGATCGCGGCGTGCGCGTGGCGCTATCGCAAGACGGCCAGCGCGGCGTGCTGTCGACGCTGTTCAGCGCGCGCACCCTGGGCCTCACCGCCGAACTGGCCGCCGAGCAACAGCCTGATTACCTGTCCGGCCTGCTTATCGGCCATGAACTCGCCGGCCTACCGGAGCACGCCAAGCAGCAGCCGATCATCCTGGTCGGCGCCGCTGCCCTCTGCGCCCGCTACCAACGCGCCCTCGCCCTGTGCGGTTTTGCCCACGTCAGCCTGGCGCAGGAAGCCACCGAGCGCGGCCTGTGGCAACTGGCGGTCGCGGCCGGGCTCACTCAACCAGTAACGGAGGCCTGACATGCTCAAGCAAGCACTCGCACACAACGGTTTAATCGCAATCCTGCGTGGCGTAACCCCGGGCGAAGCCCAGGCGGTTGGTCAAGTTTTGTACGACGCCGGGTTTCGCGTAATCGAAGTACCACTGAATTCGCCGGACCCTTACACCAGCATCCGCACCCTGCGCGACAGCCTGCCAGCCGATTGCCTGATCGGCGCCGGCACGGTGTTGACGCCGGAGCAGGTCGAGCAGGTCAAAGCGGCGGGCGGCCAGGTGATCGTCATGCCTCACAGCGATGCCAAGGTCTTGCGCGCGGCGAAGGCGGCCGGCTTGTACCTGTCGCCGGGGGTGGCCACACCCACCGAAGCGTTCGCCGCCTTGGCTGAAGGGGCTGACGTGTTGAAGCTGTTTCCGGCCGAGCAAATGGGCCCTTCAGTGATCAAGGCGTGGCTGGCGGTATTGCCGGCGGGCACCTTGCTGCTGCCGGTGGGCGGCATTACCCCGGACAACATGCAGGTGTTTATCGACGCTGGCGCCAAGGGGTTCGGGCTGGGGTCCGGGTTGTTCAAACCGGGCATGACGGTGGATCAGGTCGCGAGCCGCGCCCAGGCGTATGTCGGCGCCTGGAAAGCCCTGAGCTGATATCAAGTTCCGCGCCCATGGGCGCCGCATCTATAAGAGAGATAACAGATGAAAATCACCAAACTGACGACCTTTATCGTCCCGCCGCGCTGGTGCTTCCTCAAGGTCGAAACCGACCAGGGCGTGACCGGCTGGGGTGAGCCCGTGGTCGAGGGCCGCGCCCATACCGTGGCCGCTGCCGTTGAAGAACTGTCCGACTACCTGATCGGCAAAGACCCACGCAACATCGAAGACATCTGGACCGTGCTCTATCGCGGGGGCTTCTACCGTGGCGGCGCCGTGCACATGAGCGCCCTTGCCGGCATCGACCAGGCGCTGTGGGACATCAAGGGCAAGGCCCTCGGCGTGTCCGTCAGCGACCTGCTCGGCGGCCAGGTGCGTGACAAGATCCGTGTGTATTCGTGGATCGGCGGCGACCGCCCGGCCGACACTGCCCGCGCCGCCAAAGAGGCCGTGGCCCGTGGCTTCACTGCCGTGAAAATGAACGGTACCGAAGAATTGCAGTTTGTCGACAGCTTCGAAAAAGTCGACCTGGCCCTGGCCAACGTTGCCGCCGTGCGTGATGCGGTCGGGCCGAACGTCGGCATCGGCGTGGACTTCCATGGCCGGGTGCACAAGCCCATGGCCAAGGTGCTGATGAAAGAGTTGGACCCGTACAAACTGATGTTTATCGAAGAGCCGGTGCTCAGCGAAAACTACGAAGCCCTCAAGGAGCTGGCGCCGCTGACCAGCACCCCGATTGCCCTGGGCGAGCGCCTGTTTTCGCGGTGGGACTTCAAGCGCGTGCTCAGCGAAGGGTATGTCGACATCATCCAGCCGGATGCTTCCCACGCCGGCGGCATCACCGAAACCCGCAAGATCGCCAACATGGCCGAAGCCTACGACGTGGCCCTGGCCCTGCACTGTCCGCTGGGCCCGATCGCCTTGGCAGCTTGCCTGCAATTGGACGCGGTTTGTTACAACGCGTTTATCCAGGAGCAGAGCCTGGGCATTCACTACAACGAGAGCAACGACTTGCTCGATTACGTGCGCGACCCGGGCGTGTTCGACTATGACCAGGGCTTCGTGAAGATCCCCAACGGGCCGGGCCTGGGCATCGAGATCAACGAGGAATACGTGATCGAACGCGCGGCCATCGGCCACCGCTGGCGTAACCCGATCTGGCGCCATGCCGACGGCAGCTTTGCCGAGTGGTGATTTCTAGCTGAAGAAATAGGGTTAAAAAATGTGGGAGGGGGCTTGCCCCCGATAGCGGTAAACCAGCCGCCGAAGATGCGGACTGACACTCTGCCATCGGGGGCAAGCCCCCTCCCACATTTGATCCCGGTTTCTTCAGCAAGATTTGTCCTCAATAAACATAACAAGAGGCACCCCCCCATGCACCCTGAATCCCTCACCGGGCAGGCTTCTTTAGTCACGCCCAGCAGAAAGCGCTTCTTCATCATGGTGCTGCTGTTTATCACCGTGGTGATCAACTACCTCGACCGCAGCAACCTGTCGATTGCCGCTCCGGCGCTGACCAGTGAACTGGGGATCGACCCGGTGCATGTCGGGCTGATCTTCTCTGCGTTCGGCTGGACCTACGCCGCCATGCAGATCCCCGGCGGCTGGCTGGTGGACCGGGTGCCCCCGCGAATCCTCTACACCGCTGCCCTGCTGCTGTGGTCCATCGCCACCGTGATGCTCGGATTCGCCGCCAGTTTTATCGCACTGTTTGTACTGCGCATGGCCGTTGGCGCCCTTGAGGCTCCGGCGTACCCGATCAACAGCCGCGTCGTCACCACCTGGTTTCCCGAGCGCGAGCGCGCCACGGCGATTGGCGTTTACACCTCCGGGCAGTTTGTCGGGCTGGCGTTCCTGACCCCGGTACTGGCCTGGCTGCAACACGCCTTTGGCTGGCACATGGTGTTTGTCGCAACCGGCGGCGTGGGCATTGTGTGGGCGCTGATCTGGTACGCGGTGTACCGCGAGCCCAAGGATTTCAAAGGCGCCAACAGCGCTGAAATCGAGCTGATCCGCGAGGGTGGCGGGCTGGTGGACATGCAGGCGCAAACCACCAAGGCGCCGTTCAGTTGGGTCGACCTGGGCATCGTGCTGAGCAAGCGCAAGCTCTGGGGCATCTACCTGGGCCAGTTCTGCCTGAATTCCACGCTGTGGTTTTTTCTGACGTGGTTTCCGACCTACCTGGTGAAATATCGCGGCATGGACTTCATCAAGTCTGGCTTGCTGGCGTCACTGCCATTCCTGGCCGCGTTTGTGGGTGTGCTGTGTTCGGGGGTATTTTCCGACTGGCTGATTCGCCGGGGGGCGTCGGTGGGTTTTGCGCGTAAGTTGCCGATTATTGGCGGGCTGCTGATTTCCACGGCGATCATCGGTGCCAACTATGTGGAATCGACGGCGTGGGTTATCGCGTTCCTGGCACTGGCGTTTTTCGGCAATGGGTTGGCGTCGATCACCTGGTCGCTGGTGTCGACCCTGGCACCCGCGCGCTTGCTGGGGCTGACCGGTGGGGTGTTCAACTTCATCGGCAACCTGTCGGCGATTGCCACGCCGATCGTGATTGGCTTCCTGGCCAGTGGCGACTCATTTGCGCCGGCGATCACCTATATCGCAGTGCTCGCGTTGCTCGGGGCGCTTTCCTACATATTGTTGGTAGGCAAAGTCGAGCGTATTGAGCTGAATGAATAACCTGTAGCAACAGCACTTCTGTGGCAAGCGGGCTTATGTGGCGAGCGGGCTTGCCCGCGTTGGGCTGCGCAGCGGCCCCAGAAAAAAGCGGGAGCGCTGCGCACTCCAACGCGGGCAAGCCCGCTCGCCACACAAGCGTGTTCACCACATAAGCACCCTGTCCACAAGAACAGCGCTTTAGTTGAGCACACCATCCAAAATCTCGTAGACGATGCCCGTCCCCACCGCAATCAACACCACATCCGGCCCCGAGCGGCGCCATTCATAGCCTTGGTACACCGGCAGGCGGGCCAGGGCGCGGTTGTCCAGGCGTTCGCCGTAGTAACCGCGTGGCAGCGGCTGGCCGCGCACCAGGCGTACATTCGGTGGCGGTGGTGCGCCGCGGGAGAACTGGCCGTGGTTGTCGTGGATGATCTGCCGCACCGGGCCGAAGTCCTGGGGTGGGCCGCCGCGACGGTTGTCCTGCGGGCCGCGATGGTCGTCGCCACGTTGCTCATGCTGGCCTTGCGGGCCGCCACGGTCATCACCACGCTGGTCCGGCGGTGCAGCTTGCACCAGGGCGCTGGCGCCAAGCACCAGTACGCCAAGGCCGGCAATCACGGATTTAGGCATTTTCATCGGGTATTCCTCAGGGCACACACACAAAAAAGGGATCTCGAACGAGGTTCGAAATCCCTTGGTCTTGTCAGTTTAGGTACTGAATCGAGAGGATGATTCCTCTGTATCAGGAACTTTACCTACCGCTTACGAGCCGCTTACTTACGCGCGTTGCGCACGCCTTCTGACAGCGCTGCACACAGGCCCAGCACGCCATCAATGGCTTGCTGATCATTTTTGGCAGAGGCGATGTGATCGATCAGTGCCGACCCCACCACCACACCATCGGCCAACCGCGCGATGGCGGCGGCTTGTTCCGGCGTGCGGATACCAAAGCCGATGCTGATCGGCAGGTCGGTATGCCGGCGCAGACGGGCCACGGCCTCTTCGACGTGCTCCAGGGTTGCGGCACCGGCGCCGGTGACACCGGCCACCGACACGTAATACACAAAGCCGGAGCTGCCGTTGAGCACGGTGGGCAGGCGCACGTCGTCGGTGGTTGGCGTGGTCAGGCGGATAAAGTCGATACCCGCCGCCTGGGCCGGGTCGCACAGCTCGCCGTTATGCTCAGGTGGCATGTCGACCACGATCAAGCCGTCGACACCGGCCTCTTTGGCGTCGGCGATGAACTTCGGCACGCCGTATTTGTGGATCGGGTTGAAGTAACCCATCAGCACCAGCGGGGTGTCGTTGTTGTCTTTGCGGAACTCGCGAACCATCTGCAGGGTTTTCAGCAGGTTCTGCTTGGCTTCCAGCGCGCGGATGTTGGCCAGTTGGATGGCCGGGCCATCGGCCATCGGGTCGGTAAAGGGCATGCCCAACTCGATCACATCGGCACCGGCGGCGGGCAAGCCCTTGAGGATCGCCAGCGAGGTGTCATAGCCCGGGTCGCCGGCGGTGACGAACGTCACCAGGGCGGCGCGGTTTTGTTCTTTAAGCTGCGTGAAGCGTGTTTGCAGGCGGCTCATTAGTGTTTCTCCTGCTTTGACTGTTCCATATGGTGCATGACGGTCTGCATGTCTTTGTCGCCACGGCCGGAAAGGTTGACCACCATCAGGTGATCTTTCGGCAGGGTCGGTGCGCGTTTGAACACTTCGGCCAGGGCGTGGGCGCTTTCCAGTGCAGGAATAATCCCTTCCAGGCGGCAGCATTTGTGGAAGGCATCCAGGGCTTCGTCGTCGGTCACCGAGGTGTATTGGACGCGGCCGATATCATGCAACCAGGCGTGTTCCGGGCCGATCCCTGGGTAGTCGAGGCCGGCGGAAATCGAGTGAGCGTCGATGATCTGGCCGTCGTCGTCCTGCAGCAGGAAGGTGCGGTTGCCGTGCAGCACGCCCGGTACGCCACCGTTGAGGCTGGCGGCATGCTTGCCGGTTTCGATGCCATGGCCGGCGGCTTCAACGCCGATGATTTCCACGCTGGTGTCATCCAGGAACGGATGGAACAGGCCCATGGCGTTGGAGCCACCGCCGATGCACGCCACCAGGCTGTCCGGCAGGCGGCCTTCCTGGGCTTGCAGCTGGGTGCGGGTTTCCTTGCCGATCACGGCCTGGAAGTCGCGCACCATCGCGGGGTATGGGTGTGGGCCGGCCACGGTGCCGATCAGGTAGAAAGTGCTGTCGACGTTGGTGACCCAGTCGCGCAGGGCCTCGTTCATTGCGTCCTTGAGAGTGCCGGTGCCGGCGACCACGGGGATCACTTCGGCGCCCAGCAGCTTCATGCGGAAGACGTTGGCCTGTTGGCGCTCGATGTCGGTGGTGCCCATGTAGATCACGCATTGCAGGCCAAAGCGCGCCGCCACGGTAGCCGTGGCCACGCCGTGCATGCCGGCGCCGGTTTCGGCGATGATGCGTTTTTTGCCCATGCGCCGGGCCAGCAGGATCTGGCCGATGCAGTTATTGATCTTGTGCGCGCCGGTGTGGTTCAGCTCTTCGCGCTTGAGGTAGATCTTGGCGCCACCGCAGAACTCAGTCAGGCGCTCGGCGAAGTACAGCGGGCTTGGGCGCCCTACGTAGTCGCGCTGGAAGTAGGCCAATTCTTCGTTGAATGCCGGATCGATCTTGGCCGCTTCGTATTCGCGGGCCAGGTCGAGGATCAACGGCATCAGGGTTTCAGCGACGTAGCGGCCGCCGAAGGCGCCGAAGAGGCCGCTGGCATCAGGGCCGTTGCGCAGATCGGTCTGGGACTGAGTCATGGGGCGCTCCAGGAAAGAATGGGTGTAGGAAACAATGACGGCCACTCTACCCCTGACGTTCCACGCTGAAAACCGATAAGATCGCCGTAACCTGTCAGGAAAACTCACAGATGAGCCGAGACCTTCCGCCCCTCAATGCTTTACGCGCGTTTGAAGCCACTGCGCGGCTCAACAGCGTGAGCCAGGCTGCCGAAAGATTACACGTGACCCATGGCGCGGTAAGCCGGCAGCTCAAGGTGCTGGAAGAACACCTGGGTGTCAGCCTGTTCGCCAAAGATGGGCGCGGCCTTAAACTCACAGATGCCGGTGTTCGGCTACGGGATGCCAGTGCCGAGGCATTCGAGCGTTTAAGGGATGTGTGCGCCGAACTCACCCAGGCCAGCGCGGATGCGCCGTTCGTGCTGGGGTGTTCGGGCAGTTTGCTGGCGCGTTGGCTGATCCCGCGCCTGGGCCGCTTGAATGCGGACCTGCCGGATTTGCGCCTGCACCTCTCTGCCGGCGACGGCGACCTCGACCCGCGCCGCCCCGGCCTGGACGCCCTGCTGGTATTTGCCGAGCCACCCTGGCCGGCGGATATGCAGGTGTATGAGCTAGCCAGCGAGCGCATCGGCCCGGTGATGAGCCCACGCTTTGCCGGTTACGAGCGGCTGCGCCAGGCGCCCGCTTCGGCCCTGTGCGGCGAAGCGCTGTTACACACCACCTCACGCCCGCAAGCCTGGCCCAGTTGGGCGCAGCAACACGGCATTGAGCCCGGCGCGTTGAAACACGGCCAGGGTTTTGAACATTTGTATTATTTGCTGGAAGCGGCGGTGGCCGGCTTGGGTGTAGCGATTGCGCCGGAGCCGCTGGTGGCAGAGGACTTGCGCGCGGGTCGCCTGGTGGCGCCGTGGGGTTTCAGTGAAACCCCGGCGCACCTGGCGTTGTGGCTACCCAAGCGCGCCGCAGACGGGCGCGCTGGTCAGCTGGCGCAGTGGCTCAAGGCTGAGCTGCAGCGCCAACCGATTTAATCGCCGCGTTTGCACAGCAGGTAAGCCGCCAGCAGGCCCAATGCACCTACAGCGACACCGGCTGTAGTCCATGGGTGCTCTTGTGCGTAATCCCGGGTAGCAACACCGGTTTCGCGGATTTTGACTTTGCTTTCTTCGTAGGCATCGCTGATCAGGTGACGGGAGTGCTTAAGGGCATTCTCGGCATTGCTTTTCAGGGCCTTCAGGGTTTTGCGCGACTCGTCGGAAGCATCGTCCTTGAGGCTCTCAAGGGATTTGAGCAGGCTCGAAATCTCGGCTTCCATGCTTTCCAGCGACGCTTTGCGTAAAGAAGTGTTGGCCATGTGGACTCTCCTGAAGTGATTGAGTGGCATGTGTAGATACCGACTCCAGCGTTTTCAGAAAGTGCAGTAAATCTGAACTTTCGGGTAGGAACGGTCGCCAGAAGCAGTACGAACATTGACTGCTACGCTTGCTTAACGACCCTTAGGAGAACTGCCATGAGTGATCATCACACCTACAAGAAAGTCGAACTGGTCGGCTCGTCTGCCACCAGCATCGAAGATGCGATCAATAACGCCCTGGCCGAAGCCAACAAGAGCATCAAGCATTTGGAGTGGTTCGAAGTGACCGAAACCCGTGGCCACATCAAGGACGGCAAGGCCGCGCACTTCCAGGTCACCCTCAAGGTGGGGTTCCGAATTGCCAGTAGTTGATCGCGCCTGTTGAACTTTGCTCACTGGCCGATTGCCATAACCTGCGCTACAACCAATGGGTGCCGATGCGAAATGCGTCGGCACGCTCTTTTCGATCAGCGCAAGGAAAGTAACGGATGAAGAAGTTCCTGTTAGCGGTAGGTTTGTTGAGCATTGCGGGCACAGCCCTGGCGGCGGGCAAGCCTTGTGAAGAGCTGAAAAGCGAAATTGCAGCGAAAATCGACGCCAAGGGCGCTTCGGGTTATTCGCTGGAGGTGGTGGATAAAGGTGCGGCACCCACCGATCACACCGTCGTCGGTAGCTGCGAAGGCGGCACCAAGGAAATCGCCTACAAGCGCGGTTGATCCCGTGCTGCAGACTTGTGGCGAGGGAGCTTGCTCCCGCTGGAGTGCGTAGCGCTCCCATTATTTTGGGGCCGCTACGCAGCCCAGCGGGAGCAAGCTCCCTCGCCACAGGTTCGTTTTAGCCCTTCATCAACTGTGCCAGCAGCTCGTAGGAATGAATCCGGTCGGCGTGCTCGTACAGGTCGCAGGTAAAGATCAGCTCATCGGCGCCAGTTTGCTCGATCAACACTTCCAGTTTGGCGCGGATCTTCGCCGGGCTGCCCACCATCGCCAGGCCGAGGAAGCTGCCGACTGCATCTTTTTCATGCGGCAGCCACAGGCCATCCATGGTCTTGACCGGCGGGCGCTGCACCAGGCTTTGCCCGCGCATCAGCGCAAGGATGCGTTGGTACACCGAAGTGGCCAGGTACTCGGCCTGCTCATCGGTATCGGCCGCCACCAGCGGAATGCCGAGCATCACGTAGGGTTTGTCCAACACGGCCGAAGGCTTGAAGTGGTTGCGGTACACGCGAATCGCTTCGTGCATGAGGCGCGGTGCGAAATGGGAGGCGAAGGCGTAGGGCAAACCGCGCTCGCCGGCCAGTTGCGCACTGAACAGGCTGGAACCGAGCAGCCACACCGGCACGTTGGTGCCGGTGCCGGGTACGGCGATGATGCGTTGGTCTGGCGTGCGTGGGCCCAGGTAGGCCATCAGTTCGGCCACGTCTTCGGGGAACTCATCGGCGCTGCCGGAGCGTTCACGGCGCAGGGCGCGGGCGGTCATCTGGTCGGAACCGGGCGCGCGGCCCAGGCCCAGGTCGATACGCCCTGGGTACAGGCTTTCGAGGGTGCCGAACTGCTCGGCAATCACCAACGGCGCATGGTTGGGCAGCATCACGCCGCCGGAACCGACGCGAATCGTCGAGGTGCCACCGGCCAGGTAGCCCAGCAACACCGAGGTGGCCGAGCTGGCGATGCCGTCCATGTTGTGGTGTTCAGCCACCCAGAAACGGTTGTAGCCAAACTTTTCCACGTGCTGGGCCAGGTCCAGGGAATTGCGCAGCGACTGCGCCGGACTGCCGTTGGCCCGCACGGGCACCAGGTCGAGGGTCGAGAACTTAACGTCGGACAGCGATTTCATAAGCCTGCTTCTCCAATGGGGGCGCAGGCTTTTTAGACGAACCAAAACCTGCCGCTTCATGTGCATGGTCTATGCAATGAGGGCATATACCCGAGATTCAATAGGTAGCCTGAAAATTTCCTACTGGAACGCTAGGTTTCTCCGACAAGATGAACTTTGGCGGGGCGTCTATCCTCAGAACCCTTACTGACGCAAAACCACCGTTCGAGGAGACCGCTATGAGTATCGTTAAAAAAGCATCCGCGCATTGGGAAGGTGACCTGAAGACCGGCCTGGGTTCCATCTCCACGGAAACCGGCGTATTGCGCGAAGCGCCCTACGGCTTCAAGGCCCGTTTCGAAGGCGGCAAGGGTACTAACCCTGAAGAATTGATCGGCGCGGCCCACGCCGGCTGTTTCTCCATGGCGTTTTCCATGATTCTTGGCGATGCCGGGCTCAAGGCCGACAGCATCGACACCCAGGCAGAAGTGACGCTGGACCAGGTGGATGGCGGCTTTGCGATTACTGCTGTGCACCTGATCCTCAAGGCCAAGATTCCAGGCGCAAGCCAGGCACAGTTCGAAGATCTGAGCAAAAAAGCCAAGGAAGGGTGCCCGGTGTCCAAGGTACTGAATGCGAAAATCAGCCTGGATGCCACGCTCGTTAACTAACCGACGCAGCAAGTGCAATGTGGGAGGGGGCTTGCCCCCGATGGCGGTGGATTAGTCGATATCTTCATGGGCTGACCCACCGCTATCGGGAGCAAGCCCCCTCCCACATTGGGTTTTGCGTTAAATCAGAACCTGCGTTTACAAACTGTGGTCGAATAGCCATTGCAGCCTAGGCGCACACTCGTGCGCATGCATTCAGGGAGCTTCACACATGAAACGTTTTGCCTTGGCGATCATCTGCGGTGTGTTGGCCACTTCGGCCGTGGCCGCGCCAAAAGACTGCGAAGAGCTCAGGAAGGAAATTGAGGTCAAGATCCAGGCTAACGCGGTGCCGTCCTACACCCTGGAGATCGTCAGCAAGGAAGAAGCCGACAAGCACGACGTAGCCATGGTCGTCGGTAGCTGTGAGAACGGCACCAAGGCGATCATCTACCAGAAGAACAGCGACTGATCAGATGCAGTTCACGCTGCGTTCTTCGGCCAGCAACTGACGCGCCGAGTCATACAACCGAATATTGGGCGTGAAGGCCAGCGAGCGGCCTTCCAGCACATAGCGCTGGCCGGCCTGAAAGTGGTCGTACTGCAAGGTCATAAAGCACGTGCGGTACATCATTTGACTTAGGCCGCCGAGGCCACCGCCGGCAGGCACTTCAAAGTCAAAACGAACCATGAGCTCATGGGCGCCTGGCGGGAACTGGAAGTAGCGGCCGTCGTCCAGGTTCCTGCCGTCCAGACGCTGCGCCATCACCAGTTTGGAGCCCGGTGTCGGGGTCGTGAAGTCGACCCAGGCCTGTTGCGGGTCGGCCGGTGGAATCGGAGCCGACGCACAGGCGCTGAGAAACAGGGCGGCGACGGGAAGCATAAGCTGACGCATGGCAGGCACTCGACGGTAGGAAGGATGTGAGCCGGATTACTGGCCCCTGTCAGTATAAACACGCTATGCCATGGAAAAATTCCGTGTAGGCAGGCTAGTCTGGCGAACAAATCACCCAGGAGCGGTTGGGGCATGATCAGGCGTTTTCTTGCGGTGTGGGTGTTTGTGCTGCTCAGTGGCTGCTCCAGCATCAGTTACTACAGCCAATTGGCGGGCGGCCAGTGGCAATTGCTGCGGGCTCGGGAGCCGGTGGCCGAGGTGATCGCTGACCCGACCCGCCCACAGGCATTGCGTGAACACCTGGCGCAATCACAGAAAGCCCGCGCCTTCGCCAGCGAACATCTGCACCTGCCCGACAACCAGAGTTACCGGCTGTACGCCGACATCGGTCGGCCGTACGTGGTCTGGAATCTATTCGCCACGCAGGAATTTTCCCTATCGCCTGAAACTCATTGCTTCCCCATCGCCGGTTGCGTGGCCTATCGAGGGTATTACAGCCAGGGTGCCGCGCGGGGTGAGGCGGCGGTGTTGAAGCAACAGGGCATGGATGTGTCGATCGGCGGGGTCGAGGCCTATTCCACCTTGGGATGGTTTAACGACCCGATCATGAATTCGATGATGAACTGGGGCGATGAGCGCCTGGCCACGCTGATCTTCCATGAGCTGGCGCACCAGCGTTTCTATGTGAAGGACGACACTGAGTTCAACGAGTCCTACGCCAACTTTGTCGAGCAGGAAGGCACGCGCCAATGGCGTGCTGCGCGGGGTTTGGCGCCGCTCAGCAATGCGGCGTTACAGCAGCGTGATCAATTTACCCAACTGGTTCTCGATACCCGAACACGTTTGGAAAAACTGTATGCGCAGCCTCTGTCTGCCGAGATCATGCGCCAGGCTAAAGCGGCGGAGTTTGAGCGTTTGCGCAGCGAGTACCGGCAACTGCGCGACACTCAATGGGCGGGCGATAAACGTTATGACGCCTGGATCAACCAGCCGATGAACAACGCGCGGTTGTTGCCGTTTGGGCTGTATGACCAATGGGTGCCGGCGTTTGCGGCGTTGTTTCGGCGCGAAGGTGGGGATTGGGTGAGGTTTTATGCGGCGGTGGAGAAGCTGGGTGGGTTGCCGGTGGAGCAGCGGAAGGCGGCGTTGAGGCGGTTGGAAGGTACTGTCCTTTAGGCCCTCATCGGGGGCAAGTCGAATCGTCGCACCGCCCCTCCCACTTTTTGACCGCGCGCGCGGGCAAGTGTGTGAGGGGCGGTACGACGACTCGACTTGCCCCCGATGGCGGACTTAAGGCCGCTGCAAGAACGCCTGGTGCATCTCATCCAACGTCTCAAAATGCCAGGTAGGCGCCTCGGCATTCAACTCCTCAAAACTGCCAAACCCATACCCCACCGCCGCTGCATCAATCCCATTGCTGCGCGCCCCGATCAGGTCGTGCTTGCGGTCACCAATCATCAAGGTAGTGGCCGGGTCCAGGCCTTCTTCGTTCATCAAGTGAGCAATCAGCTCCACCTTGTTGGTACGCGTCCCATCCAGTTCGCTGCCGTAGATCACCTTGAAGTGCTTGGCAAAATCGAAATGCCGGGCGATTTCGCGGGCAAACACCCAGGGCTTGGAGGTGGCGACGTACAACTGGCGGCCCTGGCTGCTGAGGTCTTCCAGCAACGGCATCACGCCGTCGAACACGCGGTTTTCGTACAGCCCGGTGACCTTGAAACGCTCGCGGTAGAAATTCACCGCCTCCCAGGCCTTGGCCTCGTCGAAGTCGTAGAACTGCATGAAGGCTTGCAGCAACGGTGGGCCGATGAAGTGCTCGAGCCTGGTCAGGTCCGGCTCGTCGATGCCCAGCTTGGCGAGGGCGTACTGGATCGAACGGGTAATGCCCTCGCGCGGGTCGGTGAGGGTGCCATCCAGGTCGAACAGGACGGTTTGGTAGTTCAGGGTCATTGATCGAATCCTTCGGCCAGGTGCAGGTCTTTGAGCTTTACGTAGTTCGCGGCGCTGTAGGTGAAAAAGGCGCGTTCCTTGTCAGTCAGCGCGCGGATTTGTTTAACCGGGCTGCCCACGTACAAAAAGCCGCTTTCGAGTTTCTTGCCTGGCGGTACCAGGCTACCGGCGCCAATGATCACGTCGTCTTCTACCTGCGCGCCATCCATCACAATGCTGCCCATGCCGATCAGGATGCGACTGCCCACCGTGCAGCCATGCAGCATGACCTTGTGGGCGATGGTCACGTCGTCGCCGATCAGCAGGGGGAAGCCATCCGGGTTGAACGGCCCGGCGTGGGTGATATGCAGCACGCAGCCATCCTGGATGCTGGTGCGCGCGCCGATGCGGATGCGGTGCATGTCGCCGCGAATCACCGTCAGCGGCCAGACCGAGCTGTCGGTGCCGATTTCGACATCGCCGATCACCACCGCCGAAATATCGACAAAAGCCCCGGCGCCCAGGGTTGGCGTGTGGTTCTGATAGGTGCGAAGGGTCACGATAGCCTCTCTCTTATCTGCTGATAGCTGCGGTGGGTGTTGATTGTAATTAAGATGGCCCCATCTTTGTCTTATCAGTTTCTTCAGCCAAGGTGCCAACCGTGAGCGCGAACAACCCTCTTCTGCAGTCCTACGACCTGCCGCCGTTCTCGGCGATCCGTGCCGAGCACGTACAGCCGGCCATCGAACAGATCCTCGCCGATAACCGCGTGGCCATCGAAGGCATCCTGCAAAGCCAGGGTAAAAATCCGACATGGGCCGGGCTGGTACTGGCCATGGACGAGCTGAATGATCGCCTGGGCGCCGCCTGGAGCCCGGTCAGCCATCTGAATGCCGTGTGCAACAGCGCCGAATTGCGTGAAGCCTACGAAGGCTGCCTGCCAGCATTGAGCGCCTACTCCACCGAGATGGGCCAGAACCGCGCCCTGTTCCAGGCGTTCGAGGCCTTGGCCAACAGCCCGGAAGCCGCCGGCTTTGACGTGGCGCAGAAAACCATACTGGAACATTCGCTGCGCGACTTCCGCCTGTCGGGTATCGATCTGCCGCCTGAGCAGCAAAAGCGTTACGCGGAAGTACAAAGCAAACTCTCCGAGCTGGGCAGCAAGTTTTCCAACCAATTGCTGGACGCCACCCAGGCCTGGACCAAGCACGTCACCGACGAGGCAACCCTCGCCGGCCTGACCGACTCGGCCAAGGCGCAAATGGCGGCCGCTGCGCAGGCCAAGGGCCTCGAGGGCTGGCTGATCACCCTGGAATTCCCCAGCTACTACGCGGTAATGACCTACGCCCAGGACCGCGCCCTGCGTGAGGAGATTTACGCGGCCTACTGCACCCGTGCGTCGGACCAAGGCCCGAATGCCGGTCAGAACGATAACGGCCCGGTGATGGAACAGATCCTCGACTTGCGTCAGGAATTGGCGCAATTGCTGGGTTTCGCGTCCTTCTCGGAACTGAGCCTGGCCACCAAAATGGCCGAGTCCAGTGACCAGGTGCTGAGCTTCCTGCGCGACCTGGCCAAGCGCAGCAAGCCGTTCGCCGCTCAAGACCTGCAACAGCTCAAGGCTTACGCCGCCGAGCAAGGCTGCGCCGACCTGCAAAGCTGGGACAGCGGTTTCTACGGCGAAAAACTCCGCGAGCAGCGTTACAGCGTGTCTCAGGAAGCGCTGCGCGCCTACTTCCCGATCGACAAGGTGCTCGGCGGCCTGTTCGCCATCGTTCAGCGCCTGTACGGCATCGAAATCGCCGAGCAAAAAGGCTTCGACACCTGGCACCCGGACGTGCGCCTGTTCGAGATCAAGGAAAACGGCCAGCACGTAGGCCGCTTCTTCTTCGACCTGTACGCCCGCGCCAACAAGCGTGGCGGCGCCTGGATGGACGGCGCGCGCGACCGTCGTCGCACCGTCGACGGCGTGCTGCAAAGCCCGGTAGCCAACCTGGTGTGCAACTTCACCCCGGCCGACAGCGGCAAGCCTGCGCTGCTGACCCACGATGAAGTGACTACGCTGTTCCACGAATTCGGCCACGGCCTGCACCACCTGCTGACCCGCGTTGAACACGCCGGCGTGTCCGGCATCAATGGCGTGGCCTGGGATGCGGTGGAGTTGCCGAGCCAGTTCATGGAGAACTGGTGCTGGGAGCCGGAAGGCCTGGCGCTGATCTCCGGCCACTACGAAACCGGTGAGCCGCTGCCTCAGGACCTGCTGGAGAAAATGCTCGCGGCGAAGAACTTCCAGTCCGGCCTGATGATGGTCCGCCAACTGGAATTCTCGTTGTTCGACTTCGAAATGCATGCCACCCACGGCGATGGCCGCAGCGTGGCGCAGGTGCTCGAGGGTGTGCGTGACGAGGTCTCGGTGATGCGTCCGCCGGCCTACAACCGCTTCCCCAACAGCTTTGCGCACATCTTCGCCGGCGGATACGCGGCGGGTTACTACAGCTACAAGTGGGCTGAAGTGCTGTCGGCGGATGCCTTCTCCAAATTTGAAGAAGACGGCGTGCTCAATGCCGAGACCGGCCGCGCGTTCCGTGAGGCGATCCTGGCCCGTGGCGGTTCACAGGCGCCGATGGTGCTGTTCGTCGATTTCCGCGGACGTGCGCCAACGATTGACGCACTCTTGCGCCACAGCGGCCTGAGTGAGGACGCGGCAGCATGAGTGAAGGGCCTGTGATCACCAAAAAGCAATTCATCGCCGGGGCGGTATGCCCGGCGTGCAGCGAGCCGGACAAGCTGAAAATGTGGACCGAGGACAGCGTGCCGCACCGCGAATGCGTGGCCTGCGGGTATACCGATACGTTGAATGACCAAGGTTTGTCGGTACCGAAGGAACTGGGCACCCGGGTGAACACCTCGGCGTTAAAAGCGCCGGCGGACCCCAAGGTGCAGGCGGTGCAGTTCTTCCCGAATCCGAAGCTGAAAAAAGACTAACAGCTCTACGCACACCCAATGTGGGAGGGGGCTTGCTCCCGATAGCACAAGGTCAGTCAGCCTCTAATTGGCTGACCCAGCGCTATCGGGAGCAAGCCCCCTCCCACATTTTTTTGCCTGCGTTTATTCGACTTAGGTCGCTGAATCCATTCTCTACATCCTTAGCCTGCTATCATTTGTAACCATTGATTGCCAAAAATACATGAGCTGCTCCCAAGAAGCGGCCGAACAAACCCGTGACCACATGATGAGGTGCACCCATGTCTGATCAAGATCAAGACAACCCCCGGCGTGACTTTTTGCGCAAATCCTTGACCTTGATCCCGGTGGTCACGGTTGCCAGTACCGGCCTTGGTGGCTCAATGCTCATGGCGACGCCAGAGCCTGCCCAAGCCGCGTCAGCCAAGCCTGCGGTGAGCGACAAAGCCTATGAGCCCACCTATTTCACGGCCGAGGAATGGGCGTTTATCAACGCCGCCGTCGAGCGCCTGATTCCCGCCGACGCGCAAGGCCCCGGTGCGCTGGAAGCCGGCGTGCCGGAATACATCGACCGTCAGATGAACACGCCGTACGCCAGTGGCGCCCTGTGGTTCATGCAAGGCCCGTTCAATGCCGACGCCGCGCCGGAGATGGGCTGGCAGAGCAAATTGGTGCCCAAAGAAATCTATCGTCTGGGCATTGCTGCTACGGATGCCTGGTCGAAGGCGTTCAACGGTAAAGTTTTTGCTGCGCAAGACAGCGCTACCCGAGACGATATGTTGCACCGTCTGGAAGCTGGCGGCAGTGAAGTGGCGGCGCATTTCGAGGCGGTGCCAGCCAAGATATTCTTCAACCTGTTGCTGCAAAACACCAAGGAAGGGTTCTTTTGCGACCCGATCCACGGCGGCAATAAAGGCATGGTCGGCTGGACCATGATCGGCTTCCCCGGCGCTCGCGCCGACTTTATGGATTGGGTGGAACGCAACGAGCAATACCCCTTCCCGGCTGTTTCCATTCGCGGCGAGAGGGCATAAACGTGGCCACCATCATGAAAAAAGTCGACGCAGTGATCGTTGGCTTCGGCTGGACTGGCGCCATCATGGCCAAGGAGCTGACGGAAGCAGGCCTCAACGTGGTAGCGCTGGAGCGCGGCCCGATGCAGGACACTTACCCGGACGGCAACTATCCCCAGGTCATCGATGAACTGACCTACAGCGTGCGTAAAAAACTCTTCCAGGACATTTCCAAGGAAACGGTGACGATTCGCCACAGTGTGAATGACGTTGCTCTGCCGAACCGTCAGCTCGGTGCTTTCTTGCCGGGTAACGGCGTAGGTGGCGCCGGCCTGCACTGGTCGGGCGTGCATTTTCGTGTCGACCCCATCGAGTTGCGCATGCGCAGCCACTACGAAGAGCGCTACGGCAAAAACTTTATTCCCAAAGACATGACCATCCAGGACTTCGGCGTCAGTTACGAAGAACTGGAGCCGTTTTTCGACTACGCGGAAAAAGTCTTCGGCACCTCCGGCCAGGCCTGGACGGTGAAGGGGCAATTGGTGGGTGAGGGCCGCGGCGGTAACCCGTACGCGCCAGACCGTTCCAACCCGTTCCCGTTGGAGGCGCAGAAGAATACCGTCTCCGCACAGTTGTTTCAGAAAGCGGCGGCCAGTGTGGGTTACAAACCCTACAACCTGCCCTCGGCCAATACTTCGGGGCCGTACACCAACCCCTACGGCGCGCAGATGGGCCCGTGCAATTTCTGCGGTTTTTGCAGCGGCTATGTTTGCTACATGTACTCCAAGGCCTCGCCGAACGTAAACATCCTGCCGGCCCTGCGCCAGGTGCCGAATTTTGAGCTGCGGGCCAATTCCCATGTGCTCAAGGTCAACCTCGACAGCACCAAGAGCAAGGCCACCGGCGTGACCTACGTCGACGCCCAGGGCCGCGAATGCGAGCAACCGGCGGACCTGGTAATCCTCGGCGCGTTCCAGTTCCACAACGTGCGGCTGATGCTGTTGTCGGGCATCGGCAAGCCCTACGACCCGATTACCAATGAGGGCGTGGTCGGCAGGAACTTCGCCTACCAGAACATGGCGACCATCAAGGCGTTCTTCGACAAGGACACCCACACCAACAACTTTATCGGTGCCGGCGGCAATGGCGTGGCGATGGATGACTTCAACGCCGACAACTTCGACCACGGGCCGCATGGCTTTGTGGGCGGCTCGCCGATGTGGGTCAACCAGGCCGGCAGTCGACCGATTGCCGGTACGTCCAACCCGCCTGGCACGCCGGCCTGGGGCAGTGCCTGGAAGCGCGCCACCGCCGATTACTACACTCACCAGGTGTCGATGGACGCCCACGGCGCCCATCAATCCTACCGGGGCAACTACCTGGATCTGGACCCGGTGTACCGTGACTCCTACGGCCTGCCGCTGCTGCGCATGACGTTCGACTGGCAGGAAAACGACATCAAGATGAACCGCTTCATGGTCGAGAAAATGGGCAAGGTCGCCGAAGCGATGAACCCCAAGGCCATTGCCGTGCTCGGCAAAAAGGTCGGTGAGCACTTCAACACCGCGTCCTACCAGACCACTCACCTCAATGGTGGCGCGATCATGGGTACCGACCCGAAAACCAGCGCCTTGAACCGCTACTTGCAGTGCTGGGATGTACACAACGTGTTTGTCCCGGGCGCGTCCGCATTCCCACAAGGTTTGGGTTACAACCCTACCGGCCTGGTGGCGGCGCTGACCTATTGGTCGGCCCGCGCGATCCGCGAGCAGTACCTGAAAAACCCCGGCCCGCTGGTTCAGGCATAAGGAGCGATGACCATGAAAGCACTTGTTATCGCCTCCCTGGCGCTGTTCAGCAGTTGTTCGGTGAGCGCCGCCGAAACCGACTTGATCAAGCAGGGCGAGTACCTGGCCCGCGCCGGTGACTGTGTGGCCTGCCACACCAGCAAGGGCGGCAAGCCGTTTGCTGGCGGCCTGCCGATGGAAACCCCGATCGGCGTGATCTACTCCACCAACATCACCCCGGACAAGACTGGACTGGGCGACTACAGCTTTGAAGACTTCGACAAGGCCGTGCGCCATGGCGTCGCCAAGAGCGGTAGTACGCTTTACCCAGCGATGCCCTACCCGTCTTACGCACGTGTCAGCGAAAGCGATATGCGCGCGCTGTATGCCTACTTCATGAAAGGCGTGGAGCCGGTCGCCCAGGAGAATAAAGCCAGCGATATTCCCTGGCCCTTGAGCATGCGTTGGCCGCTGGCGGCGTGGCGTTGGATGTTTGCCCCTGAGGTGGCCGATGACCAGGCGGCGGCAGACGCCGACCCGGTCATCAGCCGGGGCGCTTACCTGGTTGAAGGCCTTGGCCACTGCGGCGCCTGCCACACGCCACGGGCCCTGACCATGCAGGAAAAAGCCCTGAGCGCCACCGATGGCAATGCGTTCCTGTCCGGCAGCGCGCCACTGGAAGGCTGGATCGCGAAAAGCCTGCGTGGCGACCACAAGGACGGCCTCGGCAGCTGGAGCGAGGAACAACTGGTGCAATTCCTCAAGACCGGCCGCAGTGACCGCAGCGCGGTGTTTGGCGGCATGAGCGATGTGGTCGTCCACAGCATGCAGTACATGTCGCAAGACGACCTGACGGCGATCGCCCGCTACCTCAAGAGCCTGCCGGCTGTCGATCCCAAGGACCAGCCGCACCAGTACGACAAGCAAGTGGCCGAGGCGCTGTGGAAAGGCGATGACAGCAAGCCGGGTGCATCCGTGTATATCGACAACTGCGCGGCCTGCCACCGTACCGACGGCCATGGTTACACGCGGGTGTTCCCGGCGCTGGCCGGTAACCCGGTGTTGCAGACGGCGGATGCCACGTCGTTGATCAATATCGTGTTGAACGGTGGCACCTTGCCGGCCACTCATACGGCGCCGTCGACCTTCACCATGCCGGCGTTTGCCTGGCGCCTGTCGGACCAGGAAGTGGCGGACGTGGTCAGTTTTGTGCGCGGCAGTTGGGGTAATAAAGGCGCGCCAGTCAAAGCCAGTGACGTGGCGGACCTGCGCAAGAGTGATATGCGCACCACCTCCGGCGACGACCTGGGGCAAGTCACGCAAAAGCACTGACCGCTAAACGGCACTGGTCATAAAGACGATGCCCCTATACTGTATATAAAAACAGTATAGGGGCGTTTTCATGTCTACACCTCTGCCGCCCCGTGGCCGGGGCACGGCCACCAACCTGCACAACCGTTTTGCGCCTACCGTCAGCGTGGCCGAGGACGACGGTTGGTTCCAGGAAGTGCCGCCGACCCAGGGCACCGAAGTGCGTATTGAAACGGCCAAGAGCATCATTACCCGCAACAACTCGCCGGACTTGCCGTTTGATCGCTCGATAAACCCCTATCGCGGTTGCGAGCATGGCTGCATCTACTGCTATGCGCGGCCCAGCCATGCCTATTGGGACATGTCGCCGGGGCTGGATTTTGAAACCAAGCTGATCGCCAAGACCAACGCCGCCGATGTGCTGGAGCAACAGCTGTCGAAGCCGGGTTACGTGTGCGCGCCGATCAACTTGGGCTCCAATACCGACCCGTACCAGCCCATCGAGCGCGAGTATCGGATCACTCGGCAAACCCTTGAAGTGCTGCTGCGCTACCGGCACCCGGTGACCATCATTACTAAGGGCTCGTTGATCCTGCGAGATCTCGACCTGCTCACCGAACTGGCCCGGCAGCGTCTGGTGGCGGTGATGATCAGCCTCACCAGCCTGGACGACGAACTCAAGCGTATCCTCGAGCCGCGTACGGCAGCGCCCAAAGCGCGGTTGAGGGCGATTCGGGTGATGCGCGAGGCCGGGATTCCGGTGGGTGTGCTGTGTTCGCCGATGATCCCGATGATCAACGACAGCGAGCTCGAGAGCCTGCTTACCGAAGCCCATGCCGCCGGTGCGCAAAGCGCGGCCTACATGATGTTGCGCCTGCCGCTGGAGGTGGCACCGTTGTTCGAGGAGTGGCTGGCCGCGCATTACCCGCAGCGCGCAGCGCATGTGATGAGCCTGGTACGCCAGGTACGAGGTGGCGAGGTGTACGACAGCCGTTTCGGCGTGCGCATGCGTGGCGAAGGGCCGTTTGCCGATTTGCTGGCGCAGCGCTTCAGCAAGGCGATCAAGCGCCTGGGGCTCAACCGCAGGGAGGGGTTCAACCTGGATTGCACGGCATTCTGCCCACCGGGCAGGCAGATGGCTTTGTTGTAGACTTACGGGGAGAGCGCATCTTTCCTATAGGAATAGTCGCGTTTTGATATCACTGAAACCCGCGATCTAGAGCGGTTCATTCAGTTTGAGTTAAGTTTCGGCGGTTACCTTGTTCAGCGAGTGACTGATGAGTCGAAGCCTGCTTTTTTGGACTTTTAAAACTATTCCAATGGCCGGGTATCGAACTGACCTGAATACTCCCCTGCATTAATCAAGAGGATGAATCATGAGTGACAAGGATAAACAGCCGTTGGCTGCGTCGGCTTCCGCCCCTCAAGTGGCGGAGTCCGCCGATGCAGCGCTAAAGCATATCGTTGACGGCTTTTTGCATTTCCATCACGACGTCTTCCCTCAGCAGGAAGAACTCTTCAAGAAACTCGCCACGGCCCAGAGCCCACGGGCGATGTTCATTACCTGCGCCGACTCGCGCATTGTGCCGGAGCTGATTACCCAAAGCTCGCCTGGCGACCTGTTCGTGACCCGTAACGTCGGTAACGTAGTGCCGCCCTACGGCCAGATGAACGGCGGTGTTTCCACGGCTATCGAATACGCGGTGCTCGCCCTGGGCGTGCAGCACATCATCGTGTGCGGGCATTCCGATTGCGGCGCCATGCGCGCGGTACTCAACCCTCAGAGTCTGGAAAAGATGCCGACGGTCCGGGCCTGGCTGCGGCATGCTGAGGTCGCCAAGTCCATGGTCGAGGACAACTGCGACTGCGCCAATGAAGGCGAAAGCATGAAGGTGCTGACCGAAGAAAACGTCATCGCCCAGTTGCAGCATTTGCGTACCCACCCTTCCGTGGCTTCGCGCATGGCTAATGGTCAGTTGTTTATCCATGGCTGGATCTACAACATCGAGACCAGCGAAATCCGCGCTTACGATGCGGACCAGGCGGCGTTCCGACCGCTGGGCGGCGACGGGCCGATCCCTTGCGCGACGCCTAAAGCGCGCTTCTAAAACACTTCCCTGCCGGGTAAAGCGGTGGCTGCCATGGATGCAGCCAGGCTTTGCCGCGCCCGGCGAATGCCTCGGGAGAGTCATCATGCGTGCTGCTCAATTGAAAGCTGTATTGCCACGGGAGCTGCTGGCCTCCGTGGTTGTGTTTCTGGTTGCCCTGCCCTTGTGCATGGGCATCGCGATTGCGTCCGGCATGCCGCCGGCGAAGGGCCTGATCACCGGCATCATCGGCGGCCTGGTAGTGGGTTGGCTGGCGGGGTCGCCGCTGCAGGTCAGTGGCCCGGCGGCGGGCCTGGCGGTGTTGGTATTCGAACTGGTGCGCCAGCACGGCATGCTGATGCTGGGGCCGATCCTGCTGCTGGCGGGCTTTCTGCAATTGGTAGCCGGGCGCCTGCGCCTGGGTTGCTGGTTCCGCGTTACGGCGCCGGCGGTGGTGTACGGCATGTTGGCGGGCATCGGCGTGTTGATTGTGTTGTCGCAGGTCCACGTGATGCTCGACAGTACGCCCAAGCCATCGGGGCTGGATAACCTGGCGGGCTTCCCGGCGGCGTTGGCCGAGGCGATTCCTGCCTTGGGCGGCGGCCTCGGCTGGCAGGCAGGTTTGCTCGGGCTTTCGACGATGCTGGTGATGTACCTGTGGGATAAATTGCGCCCGCAATCACTACGGTTCGTCCCGGGCGCCCTGCTCGGTGTGGGCCTTGCAACGGTGACCAGCCTGGTGCTGGCGTTGCAGGTCAAGCGCGTGGAAGTCCCGGAAAACCTGGCTGACGCCATCGACTGGCTGCGCCCCAGCGACCTGCTGAACCTGGCCGATCCGCAATTGTTGATCGCCGCTTTCGCCGTGGCGTTTATCGCCAGCGCCGAAACCCTGCTCTCTGCCGCTGCGGTCGACCGCATGCACAGCGGCCAGCGCTCTGATTTCGACAAGGAATTGTCTGCCCAGGGTGTGGGCAACATGCTCTGCGGCCTGGTTGGCGCCCTGCCGATGACCGGCGTGATCGTGCGCAGCTCGGCCAACGTGCAGGCCGGCGCTACCACCCGCTTGTCGGCGATGTTCCATGGCCTGTGGCTGCTGGCGTTTGTGCTGTTGCTGTCGAGCGTGCTGCAAAGCATTCCGGTGGCGAGCCTGGCGGGCGTGCTGGTGTATACCGGCATCAAGCTGGTGGACCTCAAGGCGTTCCGAGGGTTGGCGCGCTATGGGCGGATGCCGATGTTCACCTATGCGGCGACGGCGCTGGCGATCATCTTTACCGACCTGCTTACCGGCGTGTTGGTTGGCTTTGGACTCACGTTGGTGAAGCTGGCGTTCAAGGCGTCGCGGTTGAAGGTCAGCCTGATCGACCTGCCCCAGGACGGCGAGATGGAGCTGCGTTTGACCGGTGCGGCGACCTTTTTGAAAGTACCGGCACTGACCCAGGTGCTGTCGACGGTGCCCGCGGGGACGACCTTGCACGTGCCGCTCAGCAACTTGAGTTACATCGACCATTCCTGCCTGGAGTTGCTGGAGGAATGGGGACGGGCGAATGCGGCGAAGGGCTCGAAGCTGATGATCGAGGCGCGTGGGTTGAAGCGACGGTTGGAAGGGCGGATTCGTACGACGACGGGGATAGGTTCGGCGCCATCTACTACCTGACGAAACCGGATGAAAAATGTGGGAGGGGCGGTGCGACGATTCGACTTGCTCGCGAATGCGGAGTATCAGTCACTGAATAACTGACTGAGCCACCACATTCGCGAGCAAGTCGAATCGTCGCACCGCCCCTCCCACATTTGATCTTTATTGGCCGTAAGATTTAAGCCGGCTGATCCAGCGCCAACTCAACCCCCAATTGCCGCGACAAGCACGGCCAGCGCTTCCACGCTGCTTCCGTGCTCGGGCTCTTGAGCTGTTCGCGGTAGGTCTCGACCGACTCCAGCGCAAAGCTGTCTTCGTTAAGCATCTCATCCACCGCCAAGTGCACGGCTTCATCCAACTGGTTGGCGAAGGTTTCGCCGATCAGTTGATGGGCGATCAGGTTGGCCACGGTGGTATCCGCCGGAATCAACGGCTGGCCGAAATGCTTGATATACAAATCGTTTACTTCTTCCACCAGACGATGAGCCAGGTAAGCCTCGTCCAGCAGCCCGTCGAGCCCCTCATGGCCGGCCAGGATCGCTGGCGGCTGCAGGAAGAAATGCTCGGCGATTTTCAGTACCGGCTTGATCTGGCTTTCGATCCCGGCTTCGCGGGCCACGTCGTTGGCGGCGTCCAGCAAGTCCGGGACGAGGTCGATGTAGGCGGTCACAAAACGGGTCATGACAATGTTGCGATCACCGTCAGCCAGGGAGATGGCCGAATGCAGGTGCGGCAATTGTTTTTCCAGTTGCAGGGCAAGCTGGCCAGTGCTGGCTTCGTGTTGATGGGCACGGGAAATCTGCTCGCGCAATGCGGCGGTGTTCATGAAGGCTCCAGTGATGCAGGCGTAGGAATAGGGAGAGCATAAGGTAGCTCGTTTATACGAGCGCCTCAGACGCATTTGTCATAATTATTTCATGGTTATGCGCCCGCGTTATATCGAATTGCCATCGTTCGTCGGATAAACGATTCCGCTCCCGTATTTATTGGCCCCGGCCGGTCATTTTCACTCATTTACCCCTACACATTGCGGGGTTGCAGAGCGAGTCTATACTCGGGTTTGTACGCGATTAGCTGATGACGCCAGACTGCATAAGCAGGCAAGGCTAAGCGGTTGTAAGCAGTATGGAAGCCGCTCCCTTCGACGCAGGTGCAAACCGGCGGGATAACAAGAACGATAAGGGGAACCCGCAATGACGCGACATCCACACGTTTGGATGGGCCTACTGTTGTGGTCAGTATTCGGCCAGGCGCACGCCGCCTGGACAACGAATATGGCGCCAGGGGCGACTGAAGTCAGTCACGCTGTGTTCGACCTGCACATGACCATTTTCTGGATCTGTGTGGTGATCGGCATTGTCGTGTTTGGCGCGATGTTCTGGTCGATGATCGTCCACCGCCGGTCCACGGGCCAGGTCGCGGCCAAGTTCCACGAGAGCACCACCGTGGAAATCCTCTGGACCGTGGTGCCCTTGCTGATCCTCATTGCGATGGCCATCCCGGCGACCAAGACCCTGATCAATATCTACGACAGCAGTGAATCGGATATCGATATCCAGGTCACCGGCTATCAGTGGAAGTGGCATTACAAATACCTGGGCCAGGACGTGGAGTTCTTCAGCAACCTGGCCACGCCCGCCGAGCAGATCCACAACCAGGCCACCAAAGGCGAGCATTACCTGCTGGAAGTCGACCAGCCGCTGGTGCTGCCGGTGGGGGCCAAGGTGCGTTTCCTGGTGACCGCCGCTGACGTGATCCACTCCTGGTGGGTGCCGGCGTTTGCGGTCAAGCGTGACGCCATCCCCGGCTTCGTCAACGAGGCCTGGACCCGTATCGAGAAGCCCGGCATCTACCGTGGCCAGTGCGCCGAATTGTGCGGCAAGGACCACGGTTTCATGCCGATTGTGGTCGAGGTCAAGTCCAAGGCCGATTACGACACCTGGCTCGGCGAGCGCAAGGAGGAAGCTGCCAAGCTCAAGGAGCTGACCTCCAAAGAGTGGACGCTGGAAGAGCTGGTGGCACGCGGCGACAAGGTCTACCACACCACCTGCGTGGCCTGTCACCAGGCCGAAGGCCAGGGGCTGCCGCCGATGTTCCCGGCGCTCAAGGGCTCAAAAATTGCCACGGGGCCCAAGGAAGGCCACCTGAGCCTGGTCTATCACGGCAAGCCGGGTACGGCGATGGCAGCCTTCGGCAAGCAGCTCTCGGAAGTCGATATCGCTGCGGTCGTGACCTACGAACGCAATGCCTGGGGCAACAACAAAGGCGACATGGTCACGCCAAAAGACGTGCTGGCCATCAAACAGGCGGAAAGCAAATGACAGCCCTGATTGCGTTTGCCCCGAACCGCCCCGCCCACTCGCTTGCAGGAGAACGGCCATGAGCACTGTGATCGATGACCATGGTCACGCCGACCATGCCCACGGCCCCGCCAAGGGTTTGATGCGCTGGGTGCTGACCACCAACCACAAAGACATCGGCACCATGTACCTGTGGTTCGCCTTCACCATGTTCCTGCTTGGTGGCTCGTTCGCCATGGTCATTCGCGCTGAGTTGTTCCAGCCCGGCCTGCAGATCGTCGAGCCGGCATTCTTCAACCAGATGACCACCATGCATGGCCTGATCATGGTCTTCGGCGCGGTGATGCCGGCGTTTGTCGGCCTGGCCAACTGGATGATCCCGCTGATGATCGGCGCGCCGGACATGGCCCTGCCGCGCATGAACAACTTCAGTTTCTGGCTGTTGCCGGCGGCGTTCCTGCTGCTGGTGTCGACCCTGTTCACCCCCGGCGGTGGGCCGAATTTCGGCTGGACCTTCTACGCCCCGCTTTCCACCACCTACGCGCCGGAAAGCGTGACGTTTTTCATCTTTGCCATCCACCTGATGGGCATCAGTTCGATCATGGGCGCGATCAATGTGGTCGCCACCATCCTCAACCTGCGCGCACCGGGCATGACCCTGATGAAAATGCCGCTGTTCGTCTGGACCTGGCTGATCACCGCGTTCCTGCTGATCGCGGTGATGCCGGTGCTGGCCGGTTGCGTGACCATGATGCTGATGGACATCCACTTCGGTACCAGCTTCTTCAGCGCGGCCGGCGGCGGTGACCCGGTGCTGTTCCAGCACGTGTTCTGGTTCTTCGGCCACCCCGAGGTGTACATCATGATCCTGCCGGCCTTCGGTGCCGTCAGCTCGATCATCCCGACCTTTTCGCGCAAGCCGCTGTTCGGCTACACCTCGATGGTGTACGCCACGGCGAGCATCGCGTTCCTGTCGTTTATCGTGTGGGCGCACCACATGTTTGTGGTGGGTATCCCGTTGGTGGGCGAGTTGTTCTTCATGTACGCCACCCTGCTGATCGCCGTGCCGACGGGGGTGAAGGTGTTCAACTGGGTCAGCACCATGTGGCAAGGCTCGCTGACCTTCGAGACGCCGATGCTGTTTGCGGTGGCCTTCGTGATTTTGTTTACCATCGGCGGGTTCTCCGGGCTGATGCTGGCGATTGCCCCGGCAGACTTCCAGTACCACGACACCTACTTTGTGGTGGCGCACTTCCATTACGTACTGGTGCCGGGTGCGATCTTTGGCATCTTCGCCTCGGCCTACTACTGGCTGCCGAAATGGACCGGCCACATGTACGACGAAACCCTGGGCAAGCTGCACTTCTGGCTGTCTTTCGTCGGCATGAACATGGCGTTCTTCCCCATGCACTTCGTCGGGCTGGCCGGCATGCCGCGCCGGGTGCCGGACTACAACCTGCAGTTTGCCGACTTCAACATGGTGTCCTCGATTGGCGCCTTCATGTTCGGCGCCACGCAGATCTTCTTCCTGTTCATCGTCATCAAGTGCATCCGTGGCGGCCCGCCCGCGCCGGCCAAACCGTGGGATGGCGCCGAAGGGCTGGAGTGGAGCATCCCCTCGCCCGCGCCGTACCACACCTTCACGACGCCGCCGGAGGTCAAGTGAATACCGTGTTCGGCTTGGGTGAGCGCCATGGCTGAGTCCCTGCCCCTCAAACGCCTGGTCACCCGCCTGCTGATCCTGGTGGTGGCGATGTTCGCCTTTGGCTTTGCCCTGGTGCCGATCTACGACGTGATGTGCAAGGCGTTCGGCATCAACGGCAAGACCGCCGGGCAGTACGAGGGCGAGCAAATCGTGGACCCGACGCGCCAGGTGCGCGTGCAGTTTTTGTCCACCAATGCCATCGACATGGTCTGGGATTTTTACGCCAAGGCTGACGAAGTAGTGGTCAACCCGGGCGCGGTTACCGAGATGCTGTTCGTGGCCTACAACCCCACCGACAAGCCGATGACCGCCCAGGCAGTACCGAGCATTTCCCCGGCCGAGGCGGCGATGTATTTCCACAAGACCGAGTGCTTCTGCTTCACCCAACAGGTGCTGCAGCCAGGCCAGCGGATTGAAATGCCGGTGCGCTTCATCGTCGACCGCGACATGCCCAAGGATGTGAAGCATTTGACCCTGGCGTACACGCTGTTCGATATCACTGCGCGGCAGCCGCCGGTGGCTGTGCATACCGGCGGCTAGCTACTGTTTGCCCCCTCAATCAGGAGAGCGAATACATGTCGACTCATGATACGTACTACGTACCGGCGCAAAGCAAATGGCCGATAATTGCCACGATTGGCATGCTCGTCACCGTGTACGGCCTGGCCGTGTGGTTCAACGATCTGAAAGCGGCACGCCCGGAATCCCACGGCCCGTGGATTTTTTTCGTGGGCGGCCTGCTGCTGGCCTACATGCTGTTCGGCTGGTTCGGTGCGGTGATCAAGGAAAGTCGCGCCGGTTTGTACAGCCCGCAGATGGACCGCTCGTTCCGTTGGGGCATGACCTGGTTCATCTTTTCCGAGGTGATGTTCTTTATCGCCTTCTTCGGTGCGCTGTTTTATGTGCGGCACATGTCAGCCCCGTGGCTGGCGGGCGAAGGCTCCAAAGGGATTGCGCACATGCTGTGGCCGAACTTCGAGTTCGCCTGGCCGTTGCTCAACAACCCCGACCCGAAACTCTACCCGGCTCCCGAAGGCACCATCAGCCCGTGGGGGTTGCCACTGGTGAACACCATCCTGCTGGTGAGCTCCAGCGTGACCATTACCATCGCCCACCATGCCCTGCGCAAAGGCCATCGCGGCGCGCTGAAAATCTGGCTGGCGATCACCGTGCTGCTGGGCCTGGCGTTCCTGGGGTTTCAGGCCGAGGAATATATCCACGCCTATAAAGAGTTGGGGCTCACGCTGGGTTCGGGTGTGTATGGCGCGACCTTTTTTATGCTCACCGGCTTCCACGGCGCACACGTGACGATCGGCACCATCATTCTGTTTGTGATGCTGATGCGCATACTGCGCGGGCACTTCAACGCCGAGCACCAGTTCGGCTTCGAAGCGGCCAGTTGGTATTGGCACTTTGTGGATGTGGTGTGGATCGGGCTGTTTTTCTTCGTCTACGTGTTGTGAGGCGTTTTACCAAGGTGCGTGGGATACGAGCTGGCCGCTGAAAAAGCCCCAGGCGATCAATGCCACGGTGATCACGGCCAGCACCACGCGCACGGTCAGGGCGGTGACGAGGCGGTTGGAGTTGCCCGCGTCCTTGACCAGAAAGAACAGGCCACTGAACAGGCTCACGACAGTCGCGATCAGCATCAGGGCAATGGCGGCTTTGAGCATGGTTTGGCTCCAATGAGACAGGCAGGTAATGAGGCAGGCAGGTAATGAGTAGGCGGGCAATGAAAACAAGTATAGCCAGCGCCACAAAATGCTTCCGCCCAGGCATCGCACCCACACTGGTTGTGCTGGTGCTGCTGCCGTTGATGGTGGGCCTGGGGTTCTGGCAGTTGGCCCGTGGCCATGAAAAACAGCTGCTGGTGGATAGCTACGCCGAACGCCGCGTGGCTGCGCCGATCAGCAGCGACCAGCTCAAGGATGAGGCTGACCCGGCCTTTCGGCGGGTGCATCTACGTGGCCAGTTCGATGCCGAACACAGCGTGTTGCTCGACAACCGCATGCGCGACGGCAAGGCCGGGGTCGAGCTGCTGCAACCCTTCCACGACCAGGCCAGCGGTCAGTGGCTGCTGCTCAATCGCGGCTGGCTGCCGTGGCCCGACCGGCGCACGCCGCCGGCCTTCACCACCCCTGAACAGCGGGTGAATCTTGATGCCTGGGTCTACGTTGCGCCCGGCGAAACCTTCCAGTTGCACGCCGACCCGGCGAGCGCGCAGTGGCCACGCCTGCTCACCGCCCTGCACCCCGCCGCGCTGTGGGTCGAGCTGGGCCGCAGCGGTTTTGCCTACGAGCTGCGCGCCGAACCTGGCGCGGGTACGTACGACACCACCTGGCCGATCGTGGCCATGGGCCCGGAAAAACACTTGGGGTATGCGTTGCAGTGGTTCGCCATGTCCCTGGCGCTACTGGCCCTTTACCTCTACCTCGGATGGCACAACGCAAAGGAGAAACACCATGGGAGCGGCCATGAATCCACTCAACATGTCTGAGGCGCCCGACCGTCGCAAAGGCCGCTGGCAGCTGATTCTAATCCTGCTGATGGTGATCGGCCCGATGGCGCTGGCGACCTTTATGTACAAGTTGCAGTTCTGGGTGCCGGATAGCCGCAGCTACCACGGCGAGATGATCGGCAACGGCCAGACCCGCGCCGATATCGGCGTGCTGGCCGATGAACAGCGTTGGCAGTTGCTGGTCACCGCGCCCGCCGTTTGCACCGCCGATTGCCAGCAACTGGTGTACCTCGCGCGCCAGTTGCAGATCGGCCTCGGCCGCGACGCCTCCCGCGCCAGCCACGCCCTGGCCAGCGCGCAGCCGTTGAGCGCCGACTACGACGCCAAGCTCAAGGCCGAATACCCGCAACTGCAACGCTACGCGCTGGACCTGTCGACCTTCAGAGAGAACGCCGCCGCCCCTGGCGAGGCGCAACTGTGGATCGTCGATCCCCACGGCAACCTGGTGCTGCGTTACGACGCCAAGGTCAAGGGTAAGGACCTGCTCAACGACCTGCGCCACCTGCTGAAACTGTCGAACATCGGATAAGGGCATCGTCATGGCCAAACCTGGATTTCGCCTCGCGTTGTTTGCCACCTTGCTGGCGCTGCTCGTCGTGCTGCTCGGCGCTTACACGCGCCTGACCCACGCCGGCCTGGGCTGCCCGGACTGGCCGGGCTGCTATGGGTTTATCAGCGTGCCGCAAAGCGAAGCCCAACTGGCGCATGCCGAGCTGCATTTTCCCGACACACCGGTGGAGGCCGACAAGGGCTGGGCCGAGATGACCCATCGCTACTTTGCCGGCACCTTGGGTCTGCTGATCGCGCTGTTGGCGGCGCGTTCGTGGAGCCATCGACGTGATCCCGGCCAGCCGGTGAAATTGCCGTTGTTCATCCTGACGGTGGTGTTCGCCCAGGCGGCCTTTGGCATGTGGACGGTGACACTCAAGCTGTGGCCGCAGGTGGTCACCGGGCACCTGCTGGGTGGCTTTGCTACGTTGAGCCTGCTGTTTCTGCTGACCCTGCGCTTGTCTGGCGTGTTGCCCGCGTTGATCGTGCCCAAGCGCCTGCAATATTGGGCGACGGCGGGCTTGGTGCTGGTGATCGGGCAGATTGCGTTGGGTGGCTGGGTCAGTTCCAACTATGCGGCGGTGGCGTGTGTCGACTTGCCGACCTGCCACGGCGAATGGTGGCCGACGGCGGATTTTGCCAATGGCTTTCACCTGACCCAGCACATCGGCCCCAATTACCTCGGCGGCCAGCTCGACAGCGAGGCGCGCACGGCCATCCACCTGACCCATCGCATTGGCGCGGTGCTGGTCACGTCTGTGTTGCTTGGGCTGGCCTGGCAGCTGCGCGCGGTGGGCATGACCCGGCTCGCAGGTCTGCTGCTGGTCGCCCTCGCCGCCCAAATTTGCCTGGGCCTGAGCAATGTAGCGTTCGGGCTGCCGTTGCCGGTGGCGGTCGCGCACAACGCCGGCGGTGCCGGGTTATTGCTCACGCTGGTGCTGGTCAATTACCACGCACGCACCAGCCTGGTCCGGGTGCGCAACCAGTTGCCGCTCGGCTGGCGCTTTATCCCGCGCAAACACGTGTCGGGCCTCATCACCCTTAAAGGAGAGATGCCATGGCGACCTTGATCGGCGCGCGTCACGACCAGGCGCTCTGGCGTGACTACCTGGAGCTGACCAAGCCGAAAGTGGTGGTGCTGATGCTTATCACCTCGTTGGTGGGGATGTTCCTCGCGACCCGCGCGGGGGTGCCGTGGGCGGTGCTGGTGTTCGGCAACCTGGGCATTGCCCTGTGTGCCGGCGGCGCGGCGGCGGTCAATCATGTGGTGGATCGGCGCATCGATGCGGTGATGGCGCGTACCCACCAGCGGCCCCTGGCGCAAGGGCGGGTATCGCCGGTAGCAGCGTTGGTGTTTGCATTGTTTCTGGCTGTTGCGGGATTAACCCTGTTGCTGGCCTTCACCAACCCTCTGGCGGCCTGGCTGACCCTGGCTTCGCTGCTCGGCTATGCGGTGATTTATACCGGCTTTCTCAAGCGCGCGACGCCGCAGAATATCGTCATCGGCGGCCTGGCCGGGGCCGCGCCGCCGTTGCTGGGGTGGGTGGCTGTGACTGGGCATATCAGCGCCGAACCGCTGTTGCTGGTGCTGATCATCTTCGCCTGGACCCCGCCGCACTTCTGGGCGCTGGCCATTCACCGCAAGGAGGAATACGCCAAGGCCGACATCCCGATGCTGCCGGTCACCCACGGCGAGCACTACACCAAGGTGCATATCCTGCTCTACACCTTTGCCCTGCTGGCCGTGAGCCTGATGCCCTACGTGATCCACATGAGCGGCGTGCTGTACCTGGTGTGCGCATTGGGTTTGGGCGCGCGCTTTCTGCAATGGGCCTGGGTGCTGTACCGTGGCAGCAAGCCGCACGCGGCGATCAACACCTTCAAGTACTCTATCTGGTACTTGCTGCTGCTGTTTATCGCCCTGCTCGTAGACCACTACTTACTGTTGAACCTATGACCCGAACTCAAAAAACCGTGTTTATCCTGGTGGCCATTGTCGCGTTGATCATGGGCCTGACCGTCAACAAAGTGTTGAGTGGCAAAGGCCAGGGCGACCCCACCGCGCTGATCGACGCCGGCATTATCCTGCTGCCGCAAAGCCGCCAGCTGCCGCCGGTAAGCATGACCGACCAGAACGGCCAGCCCGTTGTCGTCAACGAGTTGAAAGGCAAGTGGAGCCTGCTGTTCTTCGGCTACACCTTCTGCCCGGATATCTGCCCCACCACCCTCGCCCAGTTGCGCCAGATCAAGAGCGAGCTGCCCAAAGACGCGGTGGATAAGTTGCAGGTGATTCTGGTCAGCGTCGACCCGCACCGCGACACGCCGACCCAGCTCAAGCAATACCTGGGCTATTTCGACCCGCAATTCCGCGGCCTTACCGGCGCGAATGTGGATGATGTGCAAAAGGTTTCGAATGCGGTGAGCATCCCGTTCATTCCGGCCGATACCAGCAAGCCCAACTACACCGTGGACCACAGCGGCAACCTCGCGCTGATCGGCCCGGATGGCACGCAGCGTGGGTTTATTCGTGCGCCGCTGAACAACCAGAAGCTGGTGGCGCAGTTGCCGGGGTTGCTGCAGCGTCAGTAAGTCGGGCCCCGGGTTGAGCAACAATGCCAATCAAATGTGGGAGGGGCGGTGCGACGATTCGACTTGCCCCCGATAGCTGAGTGTCAGTCACTGCATATGGTGACTGACCCACTGCTATCGGGAGCAAGTCGAATCGTCGCACCGCCCCTCCCACATTTAGTTTTGTGCAAAGTTTGAACAGGGTGTCGTCAGACATTTCCTGCAAGTTGCGGCGCTGTGCATGAACTTGTTGGCTGCGCTTGGGGTGGCTAGTCTTTGCCCTGTCGCTGCAAATTCAGCGACAGGGCGTAGGAACCCTTATATGTACCCTCGGCGTCATAACGCCACCGTCTGATTGCGGCGTTTTTTTTGTGCCCGTACTATCAGTCGCGGCGGCTATGCGCGGGCACGTTTCGACGTGGCTGAGATCCCTGGGTACTCGGTTCCTACCCCGCGTATGGCTGCCACCCAAGCCCGTAGGAAGGCTGTTGGCAGCTCCTCTTCATACCCGGAGTTGTCCCAATGCAAACACTTACCCCTGACCCACCCATCACCCCCGAAGTCTTCACCCGTCACCATCACCAGTTGCACGCCGTGCTGATCGACAGCCAGCCCTGGTTCAGCGCTGCTGACATCGGCCACCTGATGGGCTTGCACCTCAACCCGGCACTACTGCGCAAGCTTGATCCTGATCAACAACACACCCTGCCCCTGATCACTCACGGCCACTGTGCGCCGACGTTAATGATCAGTGAGTCTGGTGTTTACGCAATGTTCATCTACCACTACTACCCGGAAAACCGCTGCCTGCGTCAGTGGCTGACCCATGAAGTGGTACCGGCTTTGCGCTGACCTTTCAAACATCACAAAACCAATGTGGGAGGGGGCTTGCCCCCGATAGCTGAGTGTCAGTCACTGCATCTGGTGACTGAACCCCTGCTATCGGGGGCAAGCCCCCTCCCACATTTTTTGATCTCCGGTGACTTGGAGATCTGGTTTGATCAGAACGCCGGCAGAATCGCGCCTTTGTACTTCTCGAGGATGAAGGCTTTCACTTCCGGGGTGTGCAGGGCTGCTACCAGCTTCTTCACCGCGTCCGAATCCTTGTTGTCTTCACGGGTCACCAGGATGTTCACGTAAGGCGAGTCGTTGCCTTCGATCACCAGTGCGTCCTTGGAGGGGTCCAGCTTGGCTTCCAGGGCGTAGTTGGTGTTGATCAGCGCCAGGTCGACCTGGGTCAGCACGCGCGGCAGGGTGGCGGCTTCCAGTTCACGGAATTTCAGGTTTTTCGGGTTGGCGCTGATGTCCTTGATGGTCGACAGGATGTTGGTCGGGTCCTTCAGGGTGATCAGGTTGTGCTTGGCCAGCAGCAACAGCGCACGGCCGCCGTTGGTGGCGTCGTTCGGGATCACTACGTTGGCGCCGCTTGGCAGCTCGTCCAGCTTCTTGTACTTGCTGGAGTAAGCGCCCAGGGGTTCCAGGTGCACCGCGCCGACGCTCACCAGGTGAGTGCCCTTGGCTTTGTTGAACTCATCCAGGTACGGCTGGTGCTGGAAGAAGTTGGCGTCCAGGCGCTTTTCTGCCACTTGAACGTTCGGCTGCACGTAGTCGGTGAAGACTTTGACCTGCAGGTCCACGCCTTCTTTGGCGAGTGCAGGCTTCACGAATTCGAGGATTTCCGCGTGGGGCACCGGCGACGCGGCAACCGTGATGGTTTCGGCGTGGACGGAAAATGCGGCAACAGCGGCGAAAGCAACCAGTAGTTTTTTCATCCAACAAGCTCCTTGTTCGGGCATTTGCCGGCTTTTAGCCGGCAACGCTCGTTATTTTCGAGAAAAGTGCACCACCAGCTTGTCGCCGACGGTTTGCAGAATTTGCACCAGGATCAACAGCATCACCACGGTGACCACCATCACATCGGTCTGGAAACGCTGGTAGCCGAAGCGGATCGCCAGGTCACCCAGGCCACCGGCACCCACCACACCGGCCATGGCCGTGTAGGAAACCAGTGTAATCGCCGTCACCGTAATCGCCGCGAAAATGCCGGGGCGTGCTTCGGGCAGCAGCGCGTTGATGATGATCTGACGCGTGCTGGCGCCCATGGACTGTGTGGCCTCGATGATGCCGCGGTCCACTTCACGCAAGGCGGTTTCCACCAGGCGCGCAAAGAACGGCGTCGCACCCACCACCAGTGGCGGGATCGCGCCCGCTACACCCAGCGAGGTGCCGGTGATGAGTACGGTGAACGGGATCATCACGATCAACAGGATGATGAACGGCAGCGAACGCAGGATGTTCACGATCAGCGACAGCAGCGCGTACAGGCCTTTTTGTTCAAACAACTGGCGCGGGCTGGTCAGGAACAGCAACACGCCCAACGGCAGGCCCAGCACCACGGTGAAAAACAGCGAGCCGAACAGCATGGTCATGGTGTCGCCGGTGGCCAGCCAGATTTCGGACCAGTCAATATTGGCGAAGAAACTCAACAGGGTTTCCATTAGCGCAGCACCTCCATGTGGACGTCGGCGGCGGTGAAGCGGGCAAACGCGGCTTCCATATCGCCGCCGGTAACGGCCAGGGTCAGTTGCCCGTAGGGGATGTCTTTGATGCGGTCGATACGACCGGCGAGGATGCTGTAGTCCACACCTGTCTCGCGGGCGACGGTACCCAGTAGCGGCGCGTAGGTCGCTTCGCCCTGGAACGTCAGGCGCACGATGCGGCCCGGTACGTGGGCGAAGTCATCACGCTGTTCGCCTTCGTCGACTTGTTCGGCTTCTTGCACGAAACGCTTGGTGGTCGGGTGCTTGGGGTGCAGGAACACCTCGGCCACCGAGCCTTGCTCGACGATCACGCCGGCGTCCATCACGGCCACCTGGTCGCAGACGCGGCGGATCACATCCATTTCATGGGTGATCAGCACGATGGTCAGCTTCAACTCGCGGTTGATCTCGGCCAGCAGTTGCAGGACCGACGCGGTGGTCTGTGGGTCGAGGGCGCTGGTGGCTTCGTCGCACAGCAAGATCTTCGGCTTGGTTGCCAGGGCGCGTGCGATACCGACGCGCTGCTTCTGGCCGCCGGACAACTGCGCCGGGTACTTCCTGGCGTGGTCCGACAGGCCGACGCGGGCGAGCAATTCAGCCACGCGCAGGTCGATTTCCTTGCGGGACAGCTCGCCTGCCAGGGTCAGTGGCAGGGCCACGTTGTCGGCGACGGTCTTGGACGCCAGCAGGTTGAAGTGCTGGAAAATCATCCCGACCTGCTGACGGAAACGGCGCAGGCCGTTGGCGTCCAGCGCGGTGACTTCTTCACCGTCGACATTGATCTGACCGCCGCTTGGCTGTTCCAAGCGATTGATCAGACGCAGCAGGGTGCTTTTTCCCGCGCCGGAGTGGCCGATCAGGCCAAATACCTGGCCGTTTTCGACGCGCAGGCTGGTGGGATGCAGCGCGGGGATTTCCTTACCGGCGACGCGGTAGGTTTTATGGACGTTATGAAACTCGATCACGTAGCGAACCTTGTGGGGCGCATGGAAAAGGGATCAGCGGTTAGCCGGGCGCGCATTTTAGCCTGTCCGTATAGCGGTATTTAGCATTTATTTCGCATTCAACCAGCGATTTGGCAATAACGCGATCAAAGGTCATAAAAAAGGAACGGCCCAAAACCCCATCAGTCACTACTTAAGCAACTCGATTTCCCAGGTGCCGTGCCTGGGGTTTTGCTCAAACGAGCCGGGGACCGCTCTGGCCACTTTGAATAAGGAGTTTTGACTGATGAGTACCAAGAAGCCAGCGACCCCGCCCAAGAGTGAGCTCGCGGGGACCGATACCCTGGACCGTGGCAACACCAACGCCAAGCTGCAGGCCCTGGAGGAATTCCGCTCCGACGCGACCGGCCAGGCCCTGCGTACCAACCAAGGCGTCAAGATTTCCGACAACCAGAACACGCTGAAAGTCGGCGCCCGCGGCCCATCGCTGCTGGAAGACTTCATCATGCGTGAAAAAATCACGCACTTTGACCATGAGCGCATCCCGGAGCGCATCGTGCATGCCCGGGGCACTGGCGCCCATGGTTATTTCCAGACGTATGAGAACCATTCGGCGCTGACCAAGGCCGGATTCCTGCGTGACCCCGGGCATAAAACCCCAGTGTTCACGCGATTTTCTACCGTGCAGGGCCCGCGTGGCTCGGGCGATACAGTGCGTGACGTACGCGGTTTTGCCGTGAAGTTCTTCACCGACGAAGGTAACTTCGACCTGGTGGGCAACAACATGCCGGTGTTTTTCATCCAGGACGCGATCAAGTTTCCTGATTTCGTACACGCCGTTAAGCCTGAGCCCCACAACGAAATTCCTACAGGCGGCTCGGCCCACGATACGTTCTGGGACTTTGTCTCGCTGCAGCCCGAATCTGCCCACATGGTGATCTGGGCGATGTCTGACCGCGCCATTCCAAAAAGCCTGCGCAGCATGCAAGGTTTTGGCGTGCACACCTTCCGCCTGGTGAATGCCGAGGGTGTATCCAACTTCGTCAAATTCCACTGGCGCCCGACCGCCGGCACCTGTTCGCTGGTGTGGGATGAGGCGCAAAAGCTTGCCGGTAAAGATACCGACTTCCACCGCCGTGATCTGTGGGAAGCCATCGAGATGGGCGATTACCCAGAGTGGGAGCTGGGCGTGCAGGTGATTCCCGAAGACAAGGAACACGCCTTCGATTTCGATATTCTTGACCCAACCAAGCTGATCCCGGAAGAGCTGGTGCCGATTACGCCGCTGGGCAAAATGGTGCTCAACCGCAACCCGGACAACTTCTTTGCCGAAGTGGAGCAGGTGGCGTTCTGCCCAGGGCATATCGTGCCGGGTATCGACTTCTCCAATGACCCGTTGCTGCAGGGGCGGCTGTTTTCCTACACCGATACGCAGATCAGCCGACTCGGTGGCCCGAACTTTCACGAGTTGCCGATCAACCGTCCGGTGGCGCCGTTTCATAACGGCCAGCGCGATGCCATGCACCGCACCACCATCGACAAAGGCCGCGCGGCGTACGAGCCCAACTCGATTGATGGCGGCTGGCCGAAAGAGACCCCGCCTGCCGCGCAGGATGGTGGTTTTGAGACCTACCACGAGCGCATCGACGCACATAAGGTGCGTGAACGCAGCGAGTCGTTTGGTGATCACTTCTCCCAGGCGCGCCTGTTCTTCCGCAGCATGAGCAAGCACGAGCAAGAGCACATCATCGCGGCCTACAGCTTTGAGCTGGGCAAGGTGGAGCGTGAGTTCATTCGCGCGCGCCAGGTTAACGAGATCCTGGCCAACATCGACCTGGAGCTGGCCAAGCGCGTAGCGCAGAACCTTGGTTTGCCAGTGCCCAAGAAGGGAACGGTGCCGGAGCGCGAAACCGCCTTGGCCCGTTCGCCGGCACTGAGCCAGGCCAACCTGTTGCCGGGCGACATCAAAACCCGCAAGGTCGCGATCCTGGCGGCGAACGGTGTGGACGGTGCAGCCATTGCCGCGTTGAAGAAGGCGCTCGAAGCGGAAGGTGCACACGCCAAATTACTGGGGCCTACTTCGGCGCCGGTGACCACGGCGGATGGCAAGAGCCTGCCGGTGGACGCGTCGATGGAGGGTTTGCCGTCGGTTGCGTTTGACGCAGTGTTTATCCCTGGCGGCAAAGACTCGGTGAAGGCGCTGAGCGGCGATGGCGTGGCGTTGCATTACGTGCTCGAGGCGTACAAGCACCTCAAGGCGATTGCCGTTGCCAGTGACGCGAAGCCATTGCTGGACCTGCTCAAGCTGGAGACGGATGCGGGGTTGATCGTGGGCGCAGATGCCAAGGCGTTCAAGGCGTTTTTTGCTGCGATTGGCCAGCATCGGGTTTGGGATCGGGAGGCTAAGGCCAAGGCGATTCCGGCTTAAGTGAATGGTTGTTTGTTAGATCGCTATCGGGGGCAAGCCCCCGATGGCTTTATTCCGCCTTGCGCGGAATCAGCACAACCTGCGCCGGAATATTCTTCAAAATCTGCCGGTGAATCTTCAGCTCATACGCCGAATCAATTCGCTTCACCCGTTTGGTCAACAATGTGGCCAGCCACGGGTAATCCTCGGTGCGCGGCGCCTGGATGCTCACGTCGCACTGGTAATTCACCACGTCGGTGGCGATGGCATCCAGCTGATGACGCAGTTCCTGGATATCCGTGAGGTTCAGCGCCACGGTGGTGCTGGGCGCGGCCGGGTCGATGACTTTGGCGACGGGCTTGGCTTCGGCGGCTTTCAGGGCTGCCTCGGCTTTATCCAATTCGGCCTTGCGGGCGTGGCTGATGGCGCTGTTGACGCCGCCGGTGAGGGCGGGCGCCTTGGGCATCAGCGCACGGGCGCGACTCAGCGCGGTGGCTGCGGCGTTGACGTCGCCTTTTTGCAGCACGATCTGGCTGCGTTGCAGGTAGGCTTCCGCCAGCTGGCGCTGGTAAGGCTCCAGCGTCGGGTCGTTGGGCGACTGGGCTTGCAACGCGGCAAGCTGGTCCTCGGCGGTGGCCAGCTCACTGCTGGCCAGGTTTTGTTCCAGCTGCGCGATGGCCGCAGCGCGTGCGTCCGGGGCCTCGGGGGCGGCGGGCGGTGTGCTTTGACAGGCGCCCAGCAGCAGGGAAAATGCGGCAAGGAGCAGATAACGGGAGTTGAACGGCTTCATTCCTGCGACTCTCTATTTGCGCAAAAAGCGAGCAAGTCTACACCCCTCGACGGGGCAGGACAAAACTCAGCAGAAACAGGGCGGCGGCCGTCACCACAATCGACGGCCCGGCGGGCGTGTCCTTGAACCAGGACAACGCCAGGCCCCCGCACACTGCCAGCATGCCCAGCAGGCTGGCGCCAATCGCCATCTGCTCCGGTGAACGGGCGTGGCGCTGGGCGGCGGCGGCCGGAATGATCAGCAGCGACGTGATCAACAATACGCCGACAATCTTCATCGCAACAGCGATGACTACCGCGATCAACAACATCAGCGCCATGCGCAGCGCCGGCACGGGCAGGCCTTCGACCGTGGCCAGCTCCTCATGCACGGTGATCGCCAGCAGCGGGCGCCACAGGGTCACCAGCAACACCAGCACCGCCGCGCTGCCGCCGAGGATCCAGGCCAGGTCGGTCGGGCTGATCGCCAGCAGGTCGCCGAACAGATAGGCCATCAGGTCGATGCGCACTTCATGCATGAAGCTCAGCACCACCAGGCCCAGGGACAGGGTGCTGGGCGCCAGGATGCCCAGCAGCGTGTCCGAGGCCAGCGGCTGGCGCTGTTGCAGGGTCACCAGCAGCACCGCCAGCAGCAGGCAGCCCACGGTTACGGCGATGGTCGGGCTCACATCCAGCAGGAAGCCCATGGCCACGCCGAGCAGGGCCGCGTGCGACAAGGTGTCGCCAAAGTAGGCCATGCGCCGCCAGACCACGAATGAGCCCAGTGGGCCCGCCACCAGTGCCAAAGCCAAGCCTGCCAGCAGGGCGTAGAGCAGAAAATCAGCCATGCTTGCAGCTATCTCCATGGACATGTGTAGGGGGCGCGCCAGGATCGTCGACCACCGCGCCATGCAAATCGTGGGCGTGGTCGTGATGGTGGTGGTAGACCGCCAGGCTCTGGGCATTCTTGCCGAACAGCTCGACGAACGCCGGGTCGCCGCTGACCTGTTCCGGGTGGCCGGAGCAGCACACGTGGCGGTTGAGGCACACCACCTGATCGGTGGTACTCATCACCAGGTGCAGGTCGTGAGACACCATCAGCACGCCGCAGCCATGACGGTCGCGCAGGCGCGTGATCAGGCTGTACAGCTCGGCCTGGCCGGCCACGTCGACGCCTTGCACGGGTTCATCCAGCACCAGCAATTCAGGCTCGCGCAACAGCGCGCGGGCCAGCAGTACGCGCTGCATTTCGCCGCCGGAGATACTTTGCACCGGGCTGTCGATCACTTGCTCGGCGCCAACTTCCTTGAGCGCGGCCTGTGCGCGGGCACGGTCTACACCGGGCACCAGGCGCAGGAAGCGCAGCACCGACAGCGGCAGCGTCGGGTCGACGTGCAATTTTTGCGGCATGTAACCGACGCGCAGCTTGGGCTTGCGCCACACACTGCCGGTGTCGGGCTTGAGCAGCCCAAGTACCGCGCGCACCAGGGTGGTCTTGCCGGCGCCATTGGGGCCGATCAGCGTGACGATCTGCCCCGGCTCAACGCTCAGCGCGATGTTATCCAGCACGTTTTGCCCGGCGAACGTGACCCCAACCTGTTCCAGGCGGATTAACGCGTTGCTCATCAAGCCCCCTGGCAGCCCGAGCACAGGCCGACGACTTCGACCGTTTGCCCTTCGACCCTGAAGCCAACGTCGGCGGCGCTTTTGATAATCGCGTCGCTGATGCTTTTTTGCTCAAGCTCGATGGCGGCGTGGCAGTCGCGGCAGATCAGGAACTGGCCCTGGTGCGCGTGCTCCGGGTGGTTGCAGCCGACAAAGGCGTTGAGCGAGGCGATGCGGTGCACCAGGCCGTTTTCCAGCAGGAAATCCAGCGCGCGGTACACGGTGGGCGGCGCGGCGCGGCGGCCGTCCTGCTCGCTGAGCACGCCAAGGATGTCGTAGGCGCCCAGTGGCTTGTGGCTCTGCCACACCAACTCCAGCACGCGGCGGCGCAAGGCAGTCAGGCGCAAACCCTTCTGTGCGCACAGAGTGTCGGCCTCGGACAGCGCGGTATGCACGCAGTGAGAGTGGTCGTGGGGACGGCTGGCAAGCGGTGTTTTAGGCATGAGCGGCGACAGACATTTGATAGAGACGTTATTATGTTACCCGTTCCTACGTCATTGAGTGGTCATCGTGTCCCGACTTTTTCGCGTTTTTGTCGTATTTGTCACCAGTTTGTTCATCGTTGGGGCCGCTCAGGCGGACGTCAAGGTGCTGACCAGCATCAAGCCGTTGCAGTTGATTGCTGCCGCTGTGCAGGACGGCGTGGCCGTTCCAGAGGTGTTGCTGCCGCCGGGCGCATCGCCGCACAACTATGCGTTGCGGCCATCCGACGTACGGCGCGTGCAGTCGGTGGACCTGTTGTATTGGATCGGCCCGGACATGGAAAGCTTCCTGCCGCGCGTGCTCAAGGGACGTAGCTTGCCAACCGTGGCGGTGCAGGACCTTCCTGGCATGAAACTGCGTCGTTTTGCCGAAGATAGCCACTCCCATGCCGACGATGCCGACGAACATGATCACGATCACCGCCCCGGCAGCCTGGATGCACACTTGTGGCTGTCCACGGTGAACGCACGGGTGATCGCTGCACGCATGGCCGCTGACCTCAGCGCCGCCGACCCGGCGAATGCCGCGCGTTATCAGAGCAACGTAAAAGCCTTCGATGAGCGTTTGGATGCGCTGGATGCACGCCTGAAAAAACGTATGGCGGGGATTGGCGACAAGCCTTACTTCGTGTTCCACGAAGCCTTTGATTACTTCGAAGACACCTACGGCCTCAAGCACGCCGGCGTGTTCAGTGTGGCCGCGGAGGTGCAGCCAGGTGCCCAGCACGTGGCGGCGATGCGTACACGCCTGCAGGAAGTCGGCAAGACCTGCGTGTTCAGCGAGCCGCCATTGCGCCCGCGTTTGGCTGAAACCCTGGTGGCCGGTTTGCCGGTGAAACTGGCGGAGCTGGATGCGCTGGGCGGGTATACCCCGGCCACGGCGCAGGGTTACGAGCAGGTGCTGGAGAAGCTGGGGAATGACTTGGCGGGGTGCCTGGAGTCTTTATAAGACTAATGAAGATCAAATGTGGGAGGGGGCTTGCCCCCGATGGCAGTGAGTCAGTCAACATATTTGTGACTGAAACACTGCCATCGGGGGCAAGCCCCCTCCCACATTTTTAGAGCGCGAACGGCAGGTGGACCGTGACCTGCTGGCGCTGCGCCAGGCGGTGTTCGAACTCGGCCGGATCGTGGATCAACACATCCTGCCCGGCAAACGACTCAGCCGCGATCAAGCGCGACAGCCAAAACCGCACACACGCCACACGCAACATGGTCGGCCAGAGCTCGGCTTCCTTCGCGGTAAACGGCCGCAACCCTGCGTAGGCGCCCAGCAACGCCCGGGCGCGTTGCCCATCAATCAGGCCATCCGCATCCGAACACCAGTCGTTCAGGGCGATTGCCACGTCATATAGCATCGGGCCTGAGCAGGCGTTGTAGAAGTCGATCAGGCCGGTCAGGTGTGTGCCTTCGAACATCGCGTTGTCGCGGAACAGGTCGGCGTGCACGTTAGCGCGTGGCAGGGCGAGGATGTCGGCCTTGTGGGCTTGGATCTCGCTCAACGCCGCTTGCAGCAGGCGTTGCTGGGTGTCGTTGAGGTGCGAAAGCAGTTGCGCGCCTTCGCTGAGCATCCAATCCAGCCCGCGATCGGTCTTGCGCTCCAGCACTTTCTCGCCTTGCGTGGCCAGGTGCAGGTGGCCGAGCAGGTCGCCTACCTGGGCGCAATGCTGCGCGTTGGCGTCTTTGATGTGCTTGCCGGCCAGGCGTGGCTGCAGCAGCGCCGGTTTGCCCTTGAGTTCACGCAGGGCCATGCCGTCGGTGGTGCGCAGGGCGTAAGGCACCGGCAGGTCGGCGTCGTGCAGCACGTCGAGCAGCTCGATGAAGAATGGCATTTCGGCGACAGGGCCGCGCTCAACCAGGGTCAGGACGAATTCGCCCTGTTCCAGGCTGATAAAAAAATTGGTGTTTTCGCTGCCGGCAGCAATCCCCTGGAAATCAAGCAGGCGGCCGAGCCCGTAAGGGGCGAGAAAGGTTTCCAGCTCGGGCCGAGCCAGCGGGGTGAACACAGACATGGTTAAAACTGCCAGTACGGGCGCCGCGGTACGCGGCGCCAATTTAAGTTAAGAAATCATTTCCATTCGAAGATCTTCCATGACGGGATCAGCATATCCGGCTGGTCAGAGCGGATGAAGTTCGCATCGGTTCCGTCCGCGCGCACCAGGAAATACGGTGGTGCACCTTTAGGGGTGACCTTGATTGCATACAGGAAACCGTTCTGGCGGTACTCCTGGATAGTCTTGTCGCCTTCCGTGCGAATGGTCACTTCCGGGTCGCCCGAGGGCGCGCTGTCTGCCGCCATGGCAGCCATCGGCGCGAGTGCAATCAGGCCAGTCAACAGCAGGCGATTGAATGTACGCATGATAACCTTGTCCCTTTGTTTTCATTGGTCCGGCTATTCTAGCGCCTGACCCGCCGAAAAGGTTGATCCTGCTCATGAGCCAAGCGCCCCTCGTCCTGGTGGACGGTTCGTCTTACCTGTACCGCGCCTTCCACGCGCTGCCACCGCTGACCACGTCCAAAGGCCTGCCGACCGGTGCGGTCAAGGGCGTGTTGAACATGCTCAAAAGCCTGCGCAAGCAGTACCCGGACAGCCCGTTTGCCGTCGTATTCGACGCCAAGGGTGGGACCTTTCGCGATGACATGTACGCCGAATACAAGGCCAACCGCCCAAGCATGCCCGATGACATGCGCGTGCAGATCGAGCCGCTGCACCAGAGCGTGATCGCCCTGGGCTTCCCCTTGTTGTGCGTCGAAGGCGTCGAGGCCGATGACGTGATCGGCACCCTGGCCCGCAGCAGCGCGGCCGCCGACCGCCCGGTGGTGATTTCTACCGGTGACAAGGACATGGCGCAGTTGGTCGACGGGCACATTACCTTGGTCAACACGATGACCGGTAGCTCGATGGACATTGAGGGCGTAAAGGAGAAATTTGGCGTCGCTCCCGAGCAGATCATCGACTATCTGGCGTTGATGGGTGATTCGTCCGACAACATCCCGGGCGTTCCGGGCATTGGTCCGAAGACGGCTTCCGGCTTGCTGGTAGGCGTGAACGGTGGCCTTAAAGAGCTGTATGAGCAGCTGGATATCGTACCGACCTTGCCGATTCGCGGCGCCAAGACGCTGCCGGCCAAGTTGGAAGAGCACCGGGAAATGGCGTTCTTGTCCTATCAGTTGGCCACGATCAAGGTCGACGTGCCGCTGGAGGTGGGCCTGGATGACCTGCACCTGATCGAACCTGACCGCGAAAAGCTGCTGGAGCTGTACACCCTGCTTGAGTTCAAGAGCTGGATCGATGAGATTCAGCGTGATGCCAAGCGGGTCGAACTCAAGGCGGCGCCGGTTGTTGATGAAGTCGTGGAGCCTGTTGCGCCGCAGGAAGCGTCCTACACCACCATTCTTGACCAGGCTACATTCGACACCTGGTTGAAGAAGCTCAACGACGCGAAGCTGTTCGCATTCGATACGGAAACCACCGGCATCGACGCCCAGCAGGCGCAGTTGGTCGGGGTTTCCTTCGCCGTGCAGTCCCATGAAGCGGCCTACATCCCGCTGACCCATTCCTACATCGGTGCACCGCAGCAGTTGGATCGCGACACCGTGTTGCGGGCCTTGAAGCCGCTGCTGGAAGACCCGGCCAAGCTCAAGGTGGGCCAGCACGCCAAGTTCGACATGAACATCCTGGCCAACTGCGCTATCGGCGGTGATCCGGCAAACGGCATCACCGTGCGCGGCATCGCGTTCGACACCATGCTTGAGTCCTACGTGCTGAACTCCACCGCGACCCGCCACGATATGGACAGCCTGGCCAAGAAGTACCTGGACTACGACACCGTCAGTTTCCAGGACATCGCCGGCAAAGGCGCCAAGCAGCTGACGTTCGACCAGATCGCGCTAGAGCAGGCCGGGCCTTACGCGGCGGAAGACGCCGATGTGACCCTGCGCCTGCATCAGGCCTTGTTCGCACAGCTTGAAGCCATCCCGAGCCTGGCCAGTGTGCTGACGGACATCGAAATTCCGTTGGTGCCGGTGCTGGCGCGGATCGAACGCCAAGGCGCCTTGGTGGATGCGCAGTTGCTGGGCGTACAGAGCATCGAGCTAGGCAACAAGATGGTTGAGCTGGAGCGCCAGGCGTTTGAAATCGCCGGTGAGGAGTTCAACCTGGGTTCGCCCAAGCAGCTTGGCGCGATCCTCTACGAAAAGCTCGGCTTGCCGGTGCTTAAGAAGACCGGCAAGGGGCAGGCCTCTACGGCCGAAGAAGTGCTGGCCAAGCTGGCTGAAGATGACTACCCGCTGCCCAAGGTACTGATGCAGTACCGCAGCATGAGCAAGCTCAAAAGCACCTACACCGACCGCCTGCCGGAGCAGATCAACCCGCGTACCGGGCGTGTTCATACCTCTTATCATCAGGCGGTGGCGGCGACCGGGCGTTTGTCTTCCAGTGACCCGAACCTGCAAAACATTCCGGTGCGTACCGCCGAAGGTCGGCGGATTCGCCAGGCATTCGTGGCCCCCAAGGGCTACAAGCTTTTGGCGGCGGACTATTCGCAGATCGAACTGCGGATCATGGCGCACTTGTCCAAGGACGAGGGGTTGATGAATGCCTTCCGCAATGACCTCGATGTGCACACCGCCACGGCGGCCGAGGTGTTCAAGGTTGAATTGGCGGAGGTCACGTCCAATCAGCGCCGTAGTGCCAAGGCGATCAACTTTGGCCTGATCTACGGCATGGGCGCGCAAAAGCTCGGCAAGGATATCGGCGTCGATACCAAGACCGCCAAGGCTTACATCGACGTGTATTTCGCCCGCTACCCTGGGGTACGCGAGTACATGGAACGCACCCGTGGCCAAGCGGCCGACCAGGGTTATGTCGAAACCTTCTTCGGTCGTCGGCTGTATTTGCCGGATATCAATTCCAACAAGCCTCAGGAGCGTGCGGCGGCAGAACGCACCGCGATCAACGCGCCGATGCAGGGCACGGCGGCGGATATCATCAAGAAAGCCATGGTGCTGGTGGATAACTGGCTGACCGAGTCCGGCCTGGATGCGAAGGTTATCCTGCAGGTGCACGATGAATTGGTGCTTGAGGTGCGTGAAGACCTGGTTGCGCAAGTCAGCGAGAAAATTCGCGAGCACATGAGCGCGGCTGCGCAGTTGGATGTGCCGCTGGTGGTGGACGTGGGCGTGGGCGACAACTGGGACGAAGCGCACTGATTTCCGGGGCTTTGCCATCACTTGGGGTGGTGGCAGAGTGCTTTAGTGCCGAATTCACCGTCAGTTATTTCCAATAGTTTTTTGAACCTGCCGGAACTTAACCCGTGAACTGCTACTCAGAGTTACTGAATGGGTGGTGAAGCCCTTCAATGCTCCTATGTTGTGTTAAGTGTTGGCAGATATCTGGACCCCGCCCTAGCGGTCCGGAACTTGAACCCCGAACTTCCCCTCCCCATACGAAGTCCGGGGTTTTTTTTGCCCGCAGAAAAGTTACTCCGCGAGTTCTGCGCCCTTATCCGCCAGTTCCATCCAGCCCGCCAACACGGTGTAGGCATCTTCCAGGCCCATGCGCTTGGGCGCCGAGAACAACTGGATGGTGATCGCGTCGCCCCAACCCTTACGGATTTCGGACTGCACTTTGAGCAGGGTGTTCTTGGCTGCGCCGTAGGTCAGCTTGTCGGCCTTGGTCAGCAGGATATGCATCGGCATGCCACTGGCGACGGCCCAATCGAGCATCAGCAGGTCGAAGTCGGTCATTGGATGACGGATGTCCATCATCAAAATCAAACCCTTCAAACTCTCGCGGCCACCCAAGTAAGCCTCCAGGTGACGCTGCCAGTGCAGCTTCAGTGGGATAGGTACTTTTGCGTAACCGTAGCCCGGCAGGTCGACCAGACGCCGATCATCGTCTAGCTTGAAGAAATTGAGCAGTTGCGTGCGGCCCGGGGTTTTCGAGGTACGCGCCAGGCTGGCGTGGGTCAGGGTGTTCAGTGCGCTGGACTTACCGGCGTTGGAACGGCCGGCAAAGGCGACTTCAAAGCCCTCGTCATCGGGGCATTGGTCAACTTTGGCGGCGCTGAGCATGAAGGTGGACTGTTGGCACAGACCGAGGATGGGATTCTTGAGTTGCATGAGATTTCCGATGTGGGCGGTGCCGAAAAAGGGTGCGGCAAGCGGTGTCGTTTCCGTTTCAGTAGCGCCAGTATATAATGCCGCAGATTTTGTGTGTGTTTTGTCCCAGCGAAGGATGAAGTTCACGGGAGCGAAAGACCTTTATTGCGCATTAGAACGCAAAACGCTCTCAAACCCTGAAAAGGTCGATGTATGACCTGATGGTTGCGCGCTTTTGGTGTCCTGGTCCCGCTTTTTGGCGCTCAGGCTACACAGGAACCGGAGGCGCTGTACAACCGAGTTTGCGTGGCCGCGCTGAGGCAACACGTGACCCAGGGTTTCAAGGCAATGCCGCCGCGTGGTTTGTGCATGGACTGCAGTACTGAGGATTACCAGGCCATCAACGAGTTGATGGTGAGTAAACCCGGTAGATAACTCTTAAACCCTTAGCCGTAGTTGGATTAGCTGATGAACAAACTGATCGTGAGTCTGCTGTTGACCTTGGGCATCACCGGTGTTGCCCATGCTGCAGGCGACGCTACAGCGGGTCAGGCGAAAGCCGCCGTATGTGGTGCTTGCCACGGACCGGATGGTAACAGCCCGGCGCCGAACTTCCCCAAACTGGCGGGCCAGGGTGAACGTTACCTGACCAAGCAGATGCACGACATCAAGGACGGCAAGCGCACGGTGCTGGAAATGACCGGCTTGCTGACCAACCTCAGCGATCAGGACCTGGCAGACATCGCGGCGTATTTTGCCAGCCAGAAAGGCAGTGTGGGAGCTGCCGATCCTAAACAAGTCGCACACGGTGAAGAACTGTTCCGTGGTGGCAACCTGGAAAAAGGCATGCCGTCCTGCATCGGTTGCCACTCGCCCAATGGCGCGGGGCTTGCCGCAGCCGGCTTCCCGCACCTGAGCGGGCAACACGCGCAGTACGTTGCCAAGCAGCTGACGGACTTCCGTGAAGGTAATCGCACCAACGATGGCGATACCAAAATCATGCAAAGCATCGCCGGCAAGTTGAGCAACAAGGACATCGAAGCGGTTTCGCAGTATATCCAGGGCCTGCACTGATCCAGGCGCCAGGTTAACGCTCGATTAATCCATCGATGCAAGCATAAAAAGGGTGGCCCAGGCCGCCCTTTTTTGTGGCCGGTGCCGTTACACTAACGAACTCATGCCCGCGTAGACCTGTCACAACAAAGGTCGCGTGAGGCGACTTTATTTGTCCAGGAGTAAAGCATGCGTAATCTGATCCTCAGCGCCGCTCTCGTCACTGCCAGCCTCTTCGGCATGACCGCACAAGCTGCCGACGTGCCGCTTGAAGCCGGTAAAACCTATGTTGAATTGGCCAACCCTGTACCCGTATCGGTACCGGGCAAGATCGAAGTGGTGGAGCTGTTCTGGTATGGCTGCCCGCATTGCTACGCCTTTGAGCCGACCATCAACCCATGGGTTGAGAAACTCCCGTCCGACGTCAACTTCAAGCGCATTCCAGCCATGTTCGGCGGCCCATGGGATGCTCACGGCCAACTGTTCCTGACCCTGGAAGCCATGGGTGTGGAGCATAAGGTCCACAACGCGGTATTCGACGCGATCCAGAAACAAGGCAAGCGCCTGACCAAGCCGGATGAAATGGCTGACTTCGTTGCCACCCAGGGTGTCGACAAGGACAAGTTCCTGGCCACCTACAACTCCTTCGCTATCCAGGGCCAGATCAAGCAGGCCAAGGAACTCGCGCAGAAGTATGGCGTGCAAGGTGTACCGACCATGATCGTCAACGGTAAGTACCGTTTCGACCTGGGCACTACCGGTGGTCCTGAAGCGACCCTCAACGTTGCCGACCAGCTGATCGCCAAAGAGCGCGCAGCCAAGTAAGGGGCCTGCCATGCGCCGCTGGGGTACCGAACGCGTTGTTGGCCTGCATGACCCGCAGGTCAACGAACATCACCTGGAATCCACGGGCTTGCCGGCAGACAACCGTCTGCGCCTGCTCAGCTTTAATATCCAGGTGGGCAACAGTACCGAAAAGTACCGGCACTACCTGACCCGTGGCTGGCAGCACCTGCTGCCCCACAATGGGCGTGCCGGCAACCTGCAAAAAATCGGCGACCTGTTGAATGACTTCGACCTGGTCGCCCTGCAGGAAGCCGACGGCGGCAGCCTGCGCTCCGGCTATATCAACCAGGTGGAACACCTGGCGCAGCTCGGTGGTTTCCCCTACTGGTACCAGCAGCTCAATCGCAACCTCGGGCGCCTGGCGCAGCACAGCAATGGTGTGCTCAGCCGCTTGAAGCCCGCCGTCATTGAAGATCACCCGTTGCCTGGCCCCAAGGGGCGAGGGGCGATCCTCGTGCGCTTTGGCGAAGGCCCTGAGGCCCTGGTGGTGGTGATGATGCACCTGGCGCTGGGTGCACGCACCCGCACCATGCAACTGGCCTACATCCGAGAGCTGATCGGCAATTACAAACACCAGGTGTTGATGGGTGACATGAACACCCATGCCAACGACCTGCTGCTGAATTCCCCGTTGCGTGACCTTGGGTTACTGGCACCGCAAGTCGAAGCCACGTTCCCCAGCTGGCGCCCGCAACGCTGTCTTGACCATATCCTGCTCAGCCCAAGCCTCACACTGGAAAGTGTGCAGGTGCTGGCGCAGCCCATTTCCGATCACCTGCCGGTCGCGGTAGAGATTCGTCTGCCGGGTTCGCTCACGGCTGATGCATTGCCCGCGTTGAGCCCAGGCCCTCGCGGACCCCTTGCATGAGCGACGACGCCCAGCGCTGGAAAGAAAAATACCTGAAAAGCATCGAGCAACAAGAAAAGCTCGAACGCCGCTGGGCTGCCCGCCTCGACCTGCTGCGCCGAGGTTTGGTGCGCAGTACGCTGGCGGCTGAAGGTACCGACCGCGCGGTCGACCAATGCATGAAGGAAATGCGCGATGTTGTCCGCACGGACGACATGGACGCGGCGCTCGCGGCCTTGCTGCCGCGCCTGGAAAAAGCCGTACTCGATTCCGAGCAGCGCCGCGAAACCCGGGTGGAGCAGATCAGCACCGCGCTGACCTCGCTGGTGACCCAGCTGCAAAAACTGCCGCTGCCGCGTGAGGTTGCGCGCCCGCTGAAGACCTTTGCCAAGCAACTGGACGGGCGCGTCAGCCAGGCCCGTGAGATCCCGTTGTTGCTCAGCGAGTTGAGCGGTCTGCAAGGCCAGGCCCTGGATAACCTCGAGCCGGACGGCGAAACGCCACGCCCTGGACCGGGCCTGTTGCAACGCCTGTTTGGCACCAAGGACGTCGCGAACGAGACGGTGGCCGGCGAAACCGTGGCCAGCGAAACAGCCCCTGGCCAAGCGCCACAACCGGTTGCGCCCAAACCAGCAGCCGAGCCCCAGCCGCCCGAGCAATCCGAGCAATCCGAGGAGCTCGCCCAGGCGTTGCGCGCCTTTGCGCCGCAGCCTCAAGAGCCGGTTGCCGTGCAGTCGGAGCCCGCAGCACCGGCCAAGCCGGCCGAGGTCGCCGGCGAGACATTTGTCTACGAAGCCCCGGCGCAAGCGGCGCCAGTGGAAGTACCTGTAGCGGCCGTAGTGCCTGCCGAGCCCAAGGCGCCCGAACCTCAGGCTGAGGAGCCTGCTACCGAAAGCGCCCTCGCCGCCTTTATCGAAACGCCAGCGGCCCAGGTCGAAACGCCCGATGAGACGGTTATCGGCAGCCTGTCGCTGCCTCCCGTACTGGAGACCGAAGAGCCCGATCCCGACGAAATGCAATCGGACGGCCCCTACTCCTTGCCGGATTCGCCGGAGCCGTCCTATAGCTCCGTGGCCAAGCACATCGAAGACACCCTGCTCGGCCTGCTGGAAGAGCTGTCGTTGCCCGAGCGCCATCGACCCCAGGCCGAAGCCATGCGCGAGCGCTTGGCGCACGGCTTGAACTGGTACGAACTGCTGCCGATCCTCGATGACCTGGCGGTGCTGATGCTGGCGATCACCGACAGCGGCCAGCATGAGTTCGAGGCCTACCTCAAGCAGCTCAACGAGCGCCTCGAAGCCTTTCAGGGCCACTTGCAGGTTGCCAGCGACGGCCACGCCGACAGCAGCTCCGCCGCGCGTGAGCTGGACACGCAGATCCGTGAACAGGTCGATGGCCTGCAAAGCAGTGTGCAAGAAGCTGCCGACCTGGACAGCCTCAAGCATGTGCTGGAAAGCCACCTCGAAGGCTTGCTTGGCACCATGGACGAGCACCAGCATCAACGTGACCAGCGCGAGCAGGAAGTGGCGGCGCGCCTGAAGGGCTTGGCCGAGCGCGTCGCCCACATGGAGCAGGAAGCCCAAGGCTATCGCGAACACCTCGAAGTGCAGCGGCAGAAAGCCCTGATCGACCCCCTGACCGGGCTGCCCAACCGCGCGGCCTGGAGCGAGCGCCTCGACCAAGAGGTCAACCTCTGGCACCAGCGCGGCAACAGCCTGTCGCTGGCGATGCTGGATCTGGACCACTTCAAGCGTATCAACGATGGCTATGGCCACCTTGCCGGGGACAAGGTGTTGAAGATTATCGCCAACGTGCTGCGCAAGCGCCTGCGCCCGAACGACTTTATCGCGCGGTTTGGCGGTGAAGAGTTTGTGCTGCTGATGCCGAACTCAGCCCTGACGGACGCCCTGGCGGCAGGCGACGTGCTGCGCGCGGCGATCGAAGCGTGCCCGTTTCATTTCAAGGGTGAGCCGGTGACGATCACGGTTTCCATGGGCGTGGCGCAGTTCCAGCCGGGCGAGCGCAGCGACTTGGCGCTCAAACGTGCGGATGCGGCGTTGTACCGGGCCAAGGCTGCAGGGCGCAACCAGGTGCAGGCGGCATAAAAGATGTTCCATTTTGTAATTTGACCGCCGGGGTCCAAACGGTACGTTACACTGTTGCATTATCGTCTTCAGCGTAATGCCTTCTGCCATGAAATCCTTGTGCTTCGCCTTTATGTTTCTCCTGCTCGCGGGCTGCGCCAGTGGCCCGCGCCTGGACACCAGCCACCCTTCGGTCAACTACGACAACCGGGTGCAGTTTGTGGTCGTCCATTACACCTCGACCAACCTGGAACGCTCCCTGGCCCTGCTCACCCACGGCCAGGTCAGTGCCCATTACCTGATCGGCGATGACGCCTCCGCCACCGTCTACAAGCTGGTCGATGAGAGCAAGCGCGCCTGGCATGCCGGGGAAAGCGAATGGATGGGGCGTACCTGGCTCAATTCCAGCTCCATCGGCATTGAGATTGTGAACCCTGGCTACAAGGACACACCGACCGGCCGCTTGTGGTACCCGTACTCGGAGGCGCAAGTGAAATCCCTGGTGGTGTTGCTCAAGGACATCAGCCAGCGTAACGGCATCGACCCCAAGAACATCATTGGGCACAGCGATATCGCGCCCCTGCGCAAACTCGACCCGGGCCCACTGTTCCCTTGGAAGCATCTGGCCGATGAAGGCTTGGGCGTGTGGCCGGATGCGCAGGCGGTGGCGCGTTTCCAGGTGCAATACGCCGCCGAGCTGCCAAGCATTAGCTGGTTCCAGCAAGAGCTGGCGCATTTGGGCTACCAGACACCGCAGACCGGGGAACTGGATGTGGCGACGCGCCACGTGATTGCCGCGTTCCAGATGCATTTCCGGCCGGCATTGTTTGATGGCGCCCCAGATGCGGAAAGTGCTGCGATCCTGCGCGCATTGAACCGCGGTTAAGCCTGTAGACGCGGGCCTACAACGGCAGTGCCATGTAGAACTGGGTGCCTTGCCCTGGACGCGAATACACGCCCATGCGGCCGCCGTGCAATTGCACGATCTCCTTGCACAGCGCCAGCCCCAGGCCGGCGCCGCCTTTCTTGCGGCCCACTTGTACGAAGGGCTCAAAGATCCGCCCCTGCTGCCCGTAGGCGATGCCTTCGCCGTTGTCCTCGACGCTGATGATCACCCGCTCGCCATGGCGACGCGCCTGCAGGCGGATCTGCCCGCCTTCGGCGGTATGGCGCAGGGCATTGCCGAGCAGGTTGTCGAGTACCCGTTCCAGCTGGGCCTGGTCGGCATACAGTCGGGGCAGGTCAGATTGTGCTTCTACCAGCAGTTCGATGTGCTGCGCATTCGCCGGCTCCACAAAGCGCGCACGCGCATGCTCAAGCAGATCGGTGACGTCGCACGGCCCCAGGGTAAGTTTCTGCAGGCCGTTCTGATAACGCGAGAAGTTGAGCAGGTCGTTGATCAACTGCATCAGGCGCTGCATTTCTTCATTCACCGTATCCAGCAGGTCGGCTTCACGGGAGTCGGCGGGGAACTTGGCGCGCTCGCGGAACAGCCCGAACGCCATGTGCATACCGGTGACCGGTGTACGCAGCTCATGGGAGGCGCGTAACACGAACTCGCTGCGCACCCGCTCGAAGGCGCGTTGCTCGGTCACGTCATGCAGCACCATCACCGCCCCGAGAATATGCCCCTGGGTATGGCTGACAGGCGTCAGGCTGTAGGTCAGCAGGCGCAGTTCGCCCTCGACTTCCACTTCCAGATCATCCGGCGCGCGTTCCAGGTTGCCGCCGCGCAGCACCAGTTGCAGCTGCTCATCCAGCTCGGGGCGCCCAAGTGCCTCGCCGAGGCCTTGGCCGAGGCGTTCTTCGGCCCAGCCCAATTGCCGCTGCGCCACCGGGTTGAGGTGCTCGAGGCGGCCTTGGCGATCGATCATGAGCAGGCCGTCATCAATGCTGTCGAGCACGGCTTGCAGGCGTTGCTGGCCGGCCAGTAGCTCATCGATATTGGTTGCCTGATGCTGGCGCAAAGCCTCGGCCATGATGCCGAAACGCCGCGTCAGCTGGTTCATCTCCGCCGCCGAAGAGATCGGCAGCGTCACCTCGAAATCGCCCTGGCCAATCTTGTCTGCCGCTTTGGCCAGCGCTTCGATCGGCCCGCCGAAACGTCGGGCGATGCCATGCGCTGTGACAAAGCCGATGATCAGCACGGCAAGCCCGACGAGTCCCAGCAGGCCGGCGATCAGCAGGGCGCGCTCACGGGACTGGTGCTCGCTGTTGCTAATGTTCTCAAGTGCCTGCTTATGCTCGCTGATCAGGCCATTGCGCAGCACATTGAAGGTGTCGGTCAGTCTTTCCTTGGTGCCCGGTGGCGGCTGCGGCAGCTGGGATTGGTCAAATGCCTCCAAAAGGTTCTGGTACTGGCCTCGGGCCTCGCTGAAGCCCGTCCCATGGCCGTCGCTCTGCTCATGGGCGATGCCTTGGTCCAACAGTTCGAAATAGCGCTGCTTCGAGGCTTCCAAGGCCGCGGGGTTCGGGCGCTCTTCCAGCATCATGATCAACTGGTCGCCCAGGCTCTGGCGCAGTTTGAGCCCCAGGTCCAGGGTGATGAAGTTGCTGCGAATCAGCGATTCCTGGGTCTTGGCCATTTGCATGACGCTCACCAGGCCCAGGATCAAACCCAGCAAGGCGACGGTGATCAGCGCTGAGATACTCAGGAACAAACGAGTGCGCAGTTTCATCGCTAGCTTCATAGGGTACAGCTCACAGGTTGTACTGTTTACGTTTGCGATACAGGGTTGATGCGTCGATCCCGAGGGTACGCGCGGCCTGGTCCAGGGTGTCGCTGGTGGCCAGTACGGCGCCGATATGGGCTTTTTCCAGTTCGTCCAGGCTCAGTGCGGCGCCGATACGCGGCGCGTTGTTGGTCGGTTGCTCGGCCATGCCGAGATGGCTGATTTCGACTTTTTCCTGGGGGCAGATAATGCTCGCGCGTTCGACCACGTTGCGCAGTTCGCGGATATTGCCCGGCCAGCGATAGTTCAGCAGCGCTTCGCGTGCGTCATCGCTGAAACCCCGTGCCGGCCGCGCGTATTCCTTGACGAAGCGCGCCAGGAAGCGGTCGGCCAGGGCCAGGATGTCTTCGCTGCGTTCGCGCAGCGGCGGCAGGTGCAAGGTGATTACGTTGAGGCGGTAGAGCAAGTCTTCACGGAAGCGGCCGTCGCGCACCATGTCTTCCAGGTTCAGGTTGGTGGCCGCCAGGATGCGTACGTCGGCGCGCCGGGTAACCGGGTCACCCACGCGCTCGTATTCCTTGTCCTGGATAAAACGCAGCAACTTGGGTTGCAACGTGAGCGGAAAGTCGCCGATTTCATCGAGAAACAGCGTGCCGCCGTCGGCCTGGTTGACGCGCCCCAGGGTGCTTTCGCTGGCGCCGGTAAAGGCCCCGCGGCTATGACCGAACAACTCGCTTTCCATCAGCTCGGCGGTCAGCGACGGGCAGTTGATGGTCACGCAGGATTTCTTCGAACGCTTGCTCCAGCCGTGAATGGCACGGGCCAACTCACCTTTACCGGTGCCGGACTCGCCCAGGATCAGGATGTTGGCGTCGGTATTGGCCACTTGGCGCGCAGTTTCCAGCACCACCATCATCGAAGGGCTGTGCGAATCGAGGCCGTCCTTGGGTTGGCGGACTTCGCCTTCCAAGGCTTCCAGGCGCGCGGAGAGCTGGCGCACTTCCAGCTGCTTGGCGGTGGCCAGGCGCAACTGGTCGGGGCTGCAAGGTTTTACCAGGTAGTCGGCGGCGCCAGCCTGGATCGCGTCCACGGCGGTGTCGACAGCCGAATGGGCGGTCACTATTACCACGCGCATCCAGGGCGCCTGAATGCGCATTTGGGCCAGTACCACCAGGCCATCGTCCTCGCCCAGCCGCAGGTCGAGGAAGCACAGGTCGAACACCTGGCGTTGCATCAGGGCATCGGCTTGGGCCGCGCTGTTGGCGGTGGCCACGGTATAGCCTTCATCTTCCAGGCAATAACGGAAGGTGCGGAGGATCGCGGATTCGTCATCCACTAAAAGAATGCGGCCTTGAAGTTCCTTGGCTGATTCCATCTGTCCTGCGCTCCTTAACTGTGAGTGATCTTTGCTTAGTCCCGGAATAATCGGGCAAGTTGCATGGTTTATTCTGATCGATAAAAGCCAACGTCGTGCAGGTATCTGTATGTCGTCCTACAAAGCCCCGTCTAATGGCGTTTTCATGCCGTCTTGCCACTTCGGCAACGCACTATCCACTTTCGATCCCTTCGCCCGACCACTGACCATCGTGCATTTCGCACGGCGTGTAAGGGGGCATCGTGCAGGATGCTAGAGGGTTCACCTAATGCATATATTTAAATCATTGATTTTATTGAGTTTTATTTTGTAAAAAAGCTGGCATGCGCTCTGCAATAGCTCTCCCAACGAATAATCAGAATGCGGGAGACAAGCAGCATGACTCGCCAAAGCCTCAACCAACTGTGTGTATCGCCACTGCGCCTGCAGCAAGGTCTGTTTGCCAGCCTGGCGCTGATGGTCACGTTGATTGGTGGTCAGCAGATGCAGCATTGGCAGCAGGGTCAGCAGCAAGTCCCGCAATTCGAACGTCCAGCCATGACGCAAACCCATTTCAGCTCGATCCAGAGCCATTCCGTCGGCAGCGTCAGTGCCGAGGTAAGCGCCCCGCAATTGCGCGTAGCCGATCAGGATTCGACTCTGGGCGAGCTGCCCACCCAAGAACGTTGGGTGTTCTAGGCAAGAAAAGCGGTCGCTTTTAATCGGCGTCCGTACGGCACTACCGCTGTTAACTCTTATAAAAGCGTAAGGAGAATCACCATGTTGAGTTGGGCAATCACATTTCTGATCATCGCCATTGTGGCTGCAGTGCTGGGCTTCGGTGGTATCGCGGGCACCGCTACGGGTATCGCCAAGATTCTGTTTGTGGTCTTCCTGGTGATGTTCATTGCGTCGTTCTTCTTTGGTCGTCGCGGCCGAGGCTGAACATGACCCCTTCCCTTAAAGCCATTGCTGCCGCCCTGCTCCTGGGCGGCAGCGGCCTGGCGATGGCCGCCAATGACGGCCAATCGCGGGCCAACGAGTTGCTCAGTGCGGACCCGCAGTACCGCGAAACCTGGCAAGGCGTGGTGAAGAAAGAAGAGCGCCTGCCGGAATGGGTGATGAACCTGTCGGGCACGGCCGAACAAATGAATGCCGTGGAAGAGGATGGCGACAAGTACTTGGTAGGGCCGCTCTGTGAAACTGCAGACACGTGCCTGAACAAGCGCCTGATCGTCGCCTTCAGCCTCGACAAGGAAGATGCCTACGCCATGTTGGTGGAAGTACCGGCCGGTTTGCCGTCGGACAAGTCCCCTACTCGGCACGCCGATTACCGTTTTATCGGTAAGCCGGATGAAGGCATGCAGAAGCTGCTGATGGAACAGCTGAAGAAAGATCCGAATTGGTACTAGGTTCTGTGCGGCGCGTGTGTCGTCTGCAGGACCAGCGTCCATAGAAAGAAGCCCCTCTCTTCTTTCTGTTTGCGCCGCCCGCCAAGGGCGGTGCATGACCAGGGGGCCGGGTTGCTCTGATCAATCGAGATCGGCGTGACCTACGGGTACAGGGAGTGCCTGCGAAAGGGCCGGGTCAGGCGAAAAGCTGCGACGCAGGTTCACAAGCCTCAAGCTTGCTGAACTTGCGGCGGGCTTATGACATTTATCCCCGCGTCTGCTACCTCTCCCTTATCCCCCCATATCTCCCTAATACCACCCATAGCCGAGAATTCTTTTTTCGCTGGTGACTAACCGTTACCTGGTGTGTCCGAGTGACCATCTATCGAGAAAGTTTCGCCCTTGCCACAGGACATTTCTGGCGTTGGCTCGTTGAATTTCCGGGTATTTCTGCCAGCGGGTCAAAGTCGTCCAGAATCTCTGCGCGAGCCTGATTTGGCCGGTTCACGGCATATTCGCCGGACAATTTGTCGCATTTGAACTGACCGTTCGGACAGTTATTATGCAAAAAAGTCATGCCGATTCGGCATAGGGTAGGCGTTTACGGCATTAGACGTCGCTCCCTTGCATGGGAATAGTTGCGCCTTTTTTCGCCTGCCAGTAAGCCATTTCGGCCACGCTGCGGTGACCTTCCATGGAGGCTGATGCACACACTTTTTCGCTCTCGAGCGTTGCAGCTGGCGCATTTGCCATACGTCCACTTGAAGTAAGGGTAATGACATGAAGAAGGCAAAGCTAAGCCTCGCCTGGCAGATCCTCATCGGTTTGGTGCTGGGGATCGCAATCGGTGCAGTGCTCAACCATTTCAGTGCTGAAAAAGCCTGGTGGATCAGCAATGTGTTGCAGCCAGCGGGCGATATCTTTATCCGCCTGATCAAGATGATCGTGATCCCGATTGTGATTTCCTCGCTGATCGTCGGCATTGCCGGTGTGGGTGATGCGAAAAAGCTCGGGCGTATCGGTGTCAAAACCATCCTTTACTTCGAAATCGTCACCACCATCGCCATCGTGGTCGGCCTGTTGCTGGCCAACCTGTTCCACCCGGGCGCCGGCATCGACATGAGTACCCTGGGTACCGTCGATATTTCCAAGTACCAGGCCACCGCCGCCGAAGTGCAGCACGAGCATGCGTTCATCGAAACCATCCTCAACCTGATCCCGTCGAACATCTTCGCGGCGGTCGCCCGTGGCGAAATGCTGCCGATCATCTTCTTCTCCGTACTGTTCGGGCTGGGCTTGTCGAGCCTCAAGCCGGAGCTGCGCGAGCCGCTGGTGACCATGTTCCAGGGCGTGTCCGAGAGCATGTTCAAAGTCACCCACATGATCATGAAGTACGCCCCTATCGGTGTATTTGCCCTGATCGCGGTGACCGTCGCCAACTTCGGCTTCGCCTCCCTGCTGCCGCTGGCCAAGCTGGTGATCCTGGTTTACGTGGCCATCCTGTTCTTCGCCTTCGCGGTGCTGGGCCTGATCGCGCGCCTGTTTGGCTTCTCGATCCTCAAGGTGATCCGCATCTTCAAGGATGAGCTGGTACTCGCCTACTCCACCGCCAGCTCCGAAACCGTGCTGCCGCGCGTGATCGAGAAGATGGAAGCCTACGGCGCGCCGAAAGCGATCTGCAGCTTTGTGGTGCCGACCGGTTACTCGTTCAACCTCGACGGCTCGACTCTCTACCAGAGCATCGCGGCGATCTTTATCGCTCAGCTGTATGGCATCGACCTGTCGGTCGGCCAGCAACTGATGCTGGTGCTGACCCTGATGGTCACCTCCAAAGGCATCGCCGGCGTGCCGGGCGTGTCCTTCGTGGTGCTGCTGGCCACCCTGGGCAGCGTTGGCATCCCGCTGGAAGGCCTGGCCTTCATCGCCGGTGTCGACCGCATCATGGACATGGCGCGTACTGCCCTGAACGTGATCGGCAACGCCCTGGCCGTACTGGTTATCTCCCGTTGGGAAGGCATGTACGACGACGCCAAGGGTGAGCGCTACTGGAATTCCCTGCCGCACTGGCGCAGCAAGCAAGCGCTGCCGGCCGGCGAAACCAGCCGCGGCTGATCAATCGTCTGTTCCTACACAAACCCCGGAAAATCCGGGGTTTGTCGTTTCTGCCAGCCCCGCTATCATTCGCCCCATCTTTCGGGGGATTTAACTGATGCTCAATGGCCTGTGGCTTGGCTTCTTTGTCGTGGCAATGGTGTCAGCACTGGTGCAATGGCTGGTCGGCGGTAACGCCGGGATTTTTGCGGCGATGGTGGAAAGTATTTTCGCCATGGCCAAATTGTCGGTGGAAGTGATGGTGCTGCTGTTCGGCACCCTGACGTTGTGGCTGGGCTTTCTGCGCATCGCCGAAAAAGCCGGTATCGTCGACTGGCTGGCCAAGGCACTCGGCCCGCTGTTTCTGCGCCTGATGCCGGAAGTGCCGCCGGGCCACCCCGCCATCGGCTTGATCACCCTCAACTTCGCTGCCAACGGCCTGGGCCTGGACAACGCCGCGACGCCTATCGGCCTGAAGGCCATGAAGGCGCTGCAGGAACTCAACCCCATCCCCAACACCGCGAGCAACGCCCAGATCCTGTTCCTGGTGCTCAACGCGTCGTCCTTGACGCTGCTGCCGGTGACCATCTTCATGTACCGCGCCCAGCAAGGCGCGCCCGACCCCACCTTGGTGTTTTTGCCGATCCTGCTGGCAACCAGTGCGTCGACTCTGGTGGGCCTGCTGTCGGTGGCGGTGATGCAGCGCCTGCGGCTGTGGGACCCGGTGGTGCTGGCCTATCTGGTGCCAGGTGCATTGGTGCTGGGCGGCTTTATGGCGCTGCTGGCCACCCTGTCGGCCACGGCACTGGCCGGGCTGTCGTCGATCCTGGGTAACCTCACGCTGTTTGGGCTGATCATGCTGTTCCTGGTGATCGGCGCGCTGCGCAAGGTCAAGGTGTACGAGGCGTTTGTCGAAGGCGCCAAGGAAGGTTTTGACGTTGCCAAGAACCTGCTGCCGTACCTGGTGGCGATGCTCTGCGCCGTGGGCGTGTTGCGCGCTTCGGGGGCGTTGGACTTCGGCCTCGAAGGGATTCGCCATGTGGTGGCCTGGACCGGCCTGGATACACGCTTTGTGGATGCGTTGCCGACCGCGATGGTCAAGCCATTCTCCGGCAGTGCTGCGCGGGCAATGCTGATCGAGACCATGCAGACCCAGGGCGTGGACAGCTTCCCGGCGTTGGTGGCCGCGACGATTCAGGGCAGTACGGAAACCACCTTTTATGTATTGGCGGTGTACTTTGGCTCGGTGGGTATCCAGCGCGCGCGGCATGCGGTTGGGTGTGCATTGCTGGCGGAATTGGCTGGTGTGGTGGCGGCGATTGCGGTGTGCTACTGGTTCTTTGGTTAAGGCTGACACCGCTTTCGCGAGCAAACCCGCTCCCACATTTTGACCGCATTTCGTCAGGATAAACTCGGTCAAAATGTGGGAGCGGGCTTGCTCGCGAAGAGGCCCTCAGCGTTTCGCAGTGATATTGCCCTGCTGCACCACCCAATCCACCACCTGCCTATTCAACTGATCCCCCGCCTGCCCAAACCCGGCAACCACCGCCGGCACCTTGGTGTCGCGTACCGGCTGCCTCACCTCAAACCGCCGGCTGGCCACAATCCGCTGATCACTCCCACGCACTAACCGCGCGTCGAGGCGAAGCACCACCTCCACTGCACTGCCGTGATATTCACTCTGGAACGCCTGCAACTGCCCACCCAGCTCATAGTCGGCCTGCAGGTTGGTGTCATCGGTACTCAGCAGCGTCACCCGGCCATCACGTTGGAAGCCATCCATGAAACGGTTGCGCAGCAGCACAGGGGTTGGATCGCTCCAGCGGGAGTTGGCATAGCTGCTGATCAGGTCGCCATTGGGCACCACGGCAATGCGCGGGCTGTCGAGAAACTCGCTGGTCTGTGGTTTGTTCACGCGCAGCGACCAGGCCACGGCGGTGCCCTGGCCGGCAGGTTGGGCGGATGCCAGGCGATACACGTCCGAAGGGTCGGCCTTGGGCAGGATCGAGCACGCACTGATCAGGGCCAGGGCCACCGGGGCGATCATTTGGTAAGCACGCTTCATGGCGTGAACTCCTTGTTCTTGTCGCTGCCCAGCAGGTAACCGCTGGGGTTGGCTTCCAGGCGGCGGGAGATGGCGCGCAGCGAACCCAGGGTTTCGCGCAGTTCACGCACCGCCGGCGCCAGTTCGTTGAGGCCCTGCATGCCGCTGTTCACCGAGTCCTTGTTGTTTGTCAGCAAGGTGTTGATGGTCGCGGTGCTTTGTTCGAGGGATTTCATCGCCTGTTCCGCACTGCCGAAGGCCTGCTTGCCTTGGTCGTTGAGCAGGCCGTTAGCGTTGCGCATCAGTGTGGTGGTTTGCTCCAGGGCGGCGCTCGCCTGTTTGCTCACCTGCATCAGTTGTTGCATCACCACCTTGATATCGCCGCGCTGGTCAGCGATGGCGCCGGTGGTTTGTTGCAGGTTGTCCAGGGTCTTGCTCAGGCGGTCGACGTTCTCCGAAGAAAACATGTGGTTGGCGTTATGCAGCAGCAGGTTAATCCCGGTCATCAGGTCGTTGCTGTTGTTCAGCAGCCGCGCAATGGGCGATGGCGAGGCGATGATCTGCGGCAGGTTGCCGTCCTTGCCCTTCAGTTCCGGGCTTTGCGGGGTGCCGCCACTGAGCTGGATGATCGACGTGCCGGTGATGCCGGTCAGCGCCAGCTTGGCCTGGGTGTCTTCCTTGATCGGTGTCTGCCCGGCCAGGCGGATGCGCGCCAGTACGCGGCGTGGGTCCTTGGGGTCCAGGCTCAGGCTGATGACATCGCCCACCTTGATCCCGCTGTACTGCACCGAGCTGCCTTGGGACAGGCCGCTGACCGCCTCGTTGAAGATCACTTCGTAATCCTGGAAGGCGCTGTCGACGCTGGATTTGGCCAGCCACAGGCCAAACAGCATGGCGCCGACCACCACGATTACGCTGAACAGACCGATCATCACATGATGGGCTCGGGTTTCCATGTCATACCTCGTTGAGCGGTTGAGCGGCATCCAATGCCGCGCGGCCCCGGGGGCCGTGGAAATATTCGTGGATCCAGGCGTCGTCGGTTTCCGAGACGACATCGATGGCATCGGCCACCAGTACTTTTTTCTGCGCCAGCACTGCCACACGGTCGGTGATGGTGTACAGCGTGTCGAGGTCGTGGGTGACCAGGAACACGCTCAGGCCCAGCGCGTCGCGCAGGGTCAGGATCAGTTGATCGAATTGCGCCGCGCCAATCGGGTCGAGGCCGGCGGTGGGTTCGTCGAGAAACAGGATGTCCGGGTCCAAGGCCAACGCACGGGCCAGGGCGGCGCGCTTGATCATGCCGCCGGACAGCGACGCCGGGTATTTGTCGGCGGCCGACAGCGGCAGCCCGGCCAGGGCCAGTTTGACTGCCGCCAGGTGCTCGGCATCGCGGCGGCTGAGGCCGGCGTGTTCGATCAGCGGCAGTGCGACGTTCTCGGTTACGGTCAGCGAGGAAAACAGCGCGCCCTTCTGGAACAGCACGCCGAAGCGCCGTTCCACCAGCGAGCGTTCATGTTCCGACAGGTTCGGCAGGTTCTTGCCGAACACCCGCACTTCGCCTTCGCTGGGCCGGCGCAGGCCGACGATGCTGCGCAACAGCACCGACTTGCCGCTGCCGGAGCCGCCGACCACGGCGAGGATCTCGCCCTTGTACAAGTCCAGGTCGAGGTTCTCGTGCACGCTCTGTTTACCAAAGCGATTGCACAGGCCCCGCACCTCAATCACCGCCTCGGCGGGCGCACGGTGTAAGCGACTCACCAGCCCATCTCCATGAAGAACAGCGCGGCGACCGCGTCCAGCACGATCACCACAAAGATCGATTGCACCACGCTGGAGGTGGTGTGGGCGCCGACCGATTCGGCACTGCCGCTGACCTTGAAGCCTTCCAGGCAGCCGATGGCGGCAATCAGGAAGGCAAAGATCGGCGCTTTAACCATGCCCACCAGGAAGTGCTGCACGCCGATGTCCGATTGCAGCAGCGACAGAAACATCGCTGGCGAAATATCCAGCGCCACGGCACACACCACCCCACCGCCGATAATCCCCGAAAGCATCGCCAGGAAGGTCAGCATCGGCAGCGCCACCAACAGCGCCAACACGCGTGGCAGTACCAGCAGCTCCATCGGGTCCAGGCCCAACGTGCGGATCGCGTCGATTTCTTCGTTGGCCTTCATCGAGCCAATTTGTGCGGTAAAGGCACTGGCGGTGCGGCCGGCGATCAGGATCGCGGTGAGCAATACGCCAAATTCCCGTAGGAAAGAGAACGCGACCAGGTCCACGGTGAAAATCGTTGCGCCGAAACTTTTGAGCACTGTAGCGCCGAGGAAGGCCACCACCGCGCCCACCAGAAAGGTCAGCAACGCCACGATGGGGGCGGCATCGAGGCCGACCTGCTCCAGGTGCGCAACCATCGGCGTCAGGCGCCAGCGTTTGGGCCGGAAAATACCGCGGGCGAAGGTTTCGAGGATCAGGCCGATAAAGCCCAGCAGTTTCTTGCTGTCCTGCCACACCGTGTCCACTGCCCGCCCGATGCGGGCCAGCACCTGGATGCCGGTGGCTTCTTCGGGGGCTTTTTCCGGCACGCAAAAATCGTTGAGAGAGCGGTAGACGGTCTTGAGCAGCGCGCGGTCAGCGGCCGAAAGGCTGCAATCGGTCTGTTCGGCGGATTGCTCGATACGGGTCGGCCCCAGCAACTCCACCAGCAGCGACGCACCGGCGGTATCCAGAGCACCGAGGCCATTGAGGTCGATGCGGGCGCCGGCGTCGTATTGGCCGTCGAGTTTGTCCGACAGCTTCTTCAGGCTGGCGTAGTGGGCAAGCGTCCAGTCCCCCGTAATCCTGAGCAACGGAGGGGTGGAGGATGTATCGAGTTGGGCGGCGCCGGCCGTAGTGCTACTGGTCATAAGCTCCGAGCTTGTCTGGCTATCCACAATTCCTACGTAATAGCACGATCCGGCCTACTTTGGATTGTCCGTTTGTGCTGAGTCCGTCACTTTGAAGCGCAGCACGCCGATCACCTGCCCATCTTCGGTCAACACCCGCACCTGCCAGCGGCCCACGGCGTCGGCCGGGAAGTTCTGTTTGTGGGTCCAGGCGCGATAGCCTTCTTTGCGCCCGCCGTGGATATCCAGGGCGATACGGTCGACCTCTTTGCCGTTGAATTTCCACACATGGTAGATCCGCTCATCCAGCCCGCGCGGTGCGTTAATTGCGGTGTAGGCATACAGCCCGCCGCTGCGCAGTTGGGCGGCGGTGACTTCCTTGAGGTCGTCGCCCGGCGTGCGGTCCTGCAACTGGGTGCTGATGGCCACTTCGGTCATCCACAGAGTGGCCGGCGGCACCCAACTGCGCAGGAACCAACCGGCGCAGCCAATGGCGGCCGTGACCCCCAGCAGCATCGCCCAACCTTTGATGCTGCGCAGCGGCAAACTCACCGCCAGGCTTGGAATCGACAGCGCCATGGCCACGCCGAGGGCGAGTTTGTAGCTCTCGGCGGTGGTCAGGTGCAGGATGATCGGCAGCGCAGTGAGCAGCGCGGCGAACAGCGTCAGGGTGTGCAGGGCGAGGAACAGTGAGCGCTTGGGCGCCAGCCACTTGTAGTAGAGCGGGTCGGTGATCGACACCAGCGCGGCGGCGCCTAGCAAACCGGTGAATACCGATTGGCCGCTGTTCCAGGCGGTGGTGACGAAAAAGAACGGCAACACAAAAAACAGACTCTCCTGGTGGATCATCTGGGTCGCGTAGCGCAACAGCGGTTCGGGGATTTCCCGCTTGAACACTTTGGTGAACAACTGCGTAAAGCTGTTCTCCAGCATCAACCACAGCCAGCTCACCAGCATGATCACCGCGATCCAGCTGGCCATGCCCTGCTGGCGGTCCACCAGAATGAAGCTGCACACGCCCGAAATGAAACCGCCGAGTGCAATCACCCCTGGGTAGCGCTTCATCAATTCGAGGACGCGGGTGATTAAGCGGGTCAGGTTTTGCATTCGGCGGTTCGCAATAGTCGTGGGAAAAATCCTAAATAGAATAACGCCTTAGCCCGGTGTCCGGGGCGTCATCGCGCGATCGGTTTGCGATAAACCCGCACGCCGATCAACACAATGGCGATCAGACCGAGTACGCCGGCACCGATCCAGCTCAGCATGTCGTAGCTCAGCAGCGGCTTTTCGATGCGCCAGTAACCCGGTTGCTTGAACACCTCGCGCATGGCCACGTTGGCCTGCTCCAGTTTGACCGCCTTGATGCGTTTGGCCGGGTCGCTGAAGTGGCCGTTGTTGTAGTCGCCCGCGGCGCTCCAATAATAGTCGGCCAGCGCGCTGTTGCCCTGCACGGCCCACGCCTGGCGGGCGATGGCGGCTTGCTGCAGGCGGGCGAATACGGCCGGGTCGAGGCCATCCTTGAGCAGTTGGGCCTTGAGGTCTTGTAGCACCTGTTCGGCTTCGGGGAGGTTTTCCCGCTCAAGGTCGGCATTCAGGCTGAGGAAACCGACGCCGCCGAGTACTTCGCGTTCGCTCCAAGGGCCGTAGGACAAACCGTGCTGCAGGCGCAGTTGGCGGTACAGCGCCCAGTCCAGGTAGTCCTTGAGCAGGTCATAGGTTTCATCGTGCTGGTCGTCCAGCATTGGCTCGGGGAACAGCCAGTGCAGCTTGGCGCTGTCGCCGACCCAGCCGTGGATCAGCTCGCGATGGCCGGCGGCGGCGCGCTGGATGTCCGGCAGCGCCGGGTGCTCTGTGGGCTCTACCGGGTCGAGTTGGCCGTAGGTGCGTTCCAGATAAGCCGGCAACAGTTTGTCGAGGTCGCCGACGATGATCAGGGTCATGTTGTTGGGGGCGTACCAGTTCTTGCGCAGCTTATCCAACTGGTCGCGGGTCAGGTGATCGACCTCGGCGCGCTCGGCGCATTTGAGCCCCAGCTCGATGGCCAATTGATTGCTGGCGGTGTGGCCCAGGTCCTGGCGGTCGAGCAGGCGTTGCAGGTGCGAGTAGTGGCCACCGTCTTCGCGCTCGACCACCCGTTTGGCCGCGTTGATATTGGCGTCGGTAAGCTCGGTGCGGGTGATGATGGCCAGCAGCAGGTCGAGCACCTTGCGCTGGTTTTGCGCAGGTGCTTCGATCACAAAGGTGGTGTCGGCATTGCTGGTGTAGGCGTTCCACTCGCCGCCGAGGGCTTGCATGCGGTCTTCCAGGTCGCCTTCGCCGCCGCCGTCGATGCCACTGAACAGTAAGTGCTCGAGCAGGTGCGGCAACTCTTTTTCAGCGCAACTGAAGTCATCCAGGCCTACGCCCACGACCAGGCGGATAGCCACGTGCCCGCGCTCGGTCCCCGGTTTGAGCAGCAATTGCAGGCCGTTGGGCAAGGTGTAGCCCTCGACTTGCAGGCGGTCAAAGGCAAAGGTGTGAGCCGAGCCTATGAGCAGGCAAGCGAATAACAGGCGACGCATAACTAGCTTCCTGGCGAGTGAGGTCAGTTTTAACTGACTTCACGGGCCATCATCCGTTCAGGGTGAATGCGTGATGTCGGCAATATCTTCGGCGGAGAGCGCGCCGGTGTCAGACGTTTCCAACACTACATAAGCACTGCTACAAAACAACGAGTTGAGGCGTTTCATGTCGGCAATCAGCTCCAGGTGCAGAGAACTGGTCTCCAGGCTCTGTACGATCTTGCGTTGCAGGCGGCTCACATGGGCGTGGGCCAGCCGCCGTTCCTGGGCGCGAAAGCGGCGCTTCTCACGCAGCAATTGGCGTGCGCTTTCCGGGTCGGCGCTGAGGAATACCGACAACCCCAGGCGCAGGTTGGCGATCAGTTGGCTGTGCAGGCCGCTGAGTTCTTCCAGGCCCACTTCGGAAAACTGCCGGCGCTGGGAGGTTTTCTGCTGCTGGACCTTGCGCAGCATACGTTCGATCAGGTCACCGGCGAGTTTCAGGTTGATCGACAGCTCGATGATTTCGGCCCAGCGGCGGCTGTCCTGTTCGCTGAGGTCTTCGCGGGGCATCTGTGCCAGGTAGAGCTTGATCGCACTGTAGAGGGCTTCGACGTCATCGCTGAGGCTGCGCATTTCCTGGGTGATGGCGGTTTGTTTGCCGCGCAGCACTTCCTGCATGGCAGTGAGCATGTTGTCGATCAGGTCGCCCAGGCGCAGGGTTTCCCGCGCGGCGTTGGCCAGCGCCAGGCTTGGCGTGGTCAGTGCGGCGAGGTCCAGGTGGCGCGGCTTGGCTTTGCCGTTGACCTCCTCGCGCTCCGGCAGCAACCAGGCGCACAGGCGGGCCATGGGGCCGATGGTGGGTAGCAGGATCAGGCAGCGGCTGACGTTGTAGAGCAGGTGGAAGGTAATGACCATGCCTTGAGTGCTGTAGTCCAAACCGTCCATCCAGCGTACGAGTGGGTCGAGCACCGGGATGATCAGCAGCAGGCCGATCAATTTGTACAGCAGGCTGCCCAATGCCACTTGGCGCCCGGCGGCGTTTTGCATGCTGGTGCTGAGAAAGGCCAGCACGCCGCTGCCGATGTTGGCGCCAATCACCAGGCCGATGGCCACGTGCAAACCAATCACACCGGCGCCGGCCAGGGTTGCCGTGAGCAGGACGGCGGCCAGGCTGGAGTAGGAAATCATCGCGAACAAGGCGCCGACCAGGGCGTCGAGCAGGATGTCGCCGGTCAACGAGGCGAACAGTACTTTCACGCCTTGGGCGTGGGTGATCGGCCCGGCGGCTTCAACAATCAGTTGCAAGGCGAGAATGATCAGCCCCAGGCCGATTCCCACGCGCCCCAACTGCCCTGCCCGCGTCTGTTTGCGCGAGAGGAAGAAGATCACCCCGAGGAAGATCAGCAGCGGCGACAGCCAGGACAGGTCGAATGTCAGCACCCGCGCCATCAGCGCGGTACCGACGTCGGCACCGAGCATGGTCGCCAGGGCGGGCATCAGGCCCATCAGGCCTTGGCCGACGAAGGAGGTCACCAGCATCGCTGTGGCGTTGCTGCTCTGCACCATGGCGGTCACCAGGATACCGGCGACAAAGGCCAGCCAGCGTTTGGACATGTTCTGCCCGATGACGTGGCGCAAGTTGGAGCCGTAGACCCGCAAGATGCCGGTACGGACGATGTGCGTGCCCCAGATAAGCAGGGTCACGGCGGAAAGCAGATTGAGCAAGGTCAGCATGCTCGGCCCCCCGTGTGGGTGCGCTCCAAAAGGAGCGAAGGAAAGTTGCCGCGTGCCGTTCTACGTCTTGTAGTTAAGCTGTAGTTGGCGAATGGGCTCTGCGCCAGCATCGCATAGCTGAAGTTGGGATTGAAACAAAACTGTCATGAAATCAGCTTTTTGCGGATGAAAAAAAGGGGCTCGAGAGCCCCTTTTCAGCAGCGGGTCAGGTTTATTGACCCGGAATGTCCTTGCGCAGTTTCACAGGGTCCTGCTGTTTCTTCTTTTTCGCGATGGCCGTACGCATCTTGATGTTCACCGCTTCCACCGCCAGCGAGAACGCCATGGCGAAGTAGACGTAGCCTTTTGGCACGTGCACATCGAAGGATTCGGCGATCAGCACGGTACCGACTACCAGCAGGAACGACAGCGCGAGCATCTTCAGCGAAGGGTGCTTGTCGATGAATTCGCTGATGGTGCCGGCAGCCAGCATCATCACCAGCACCGCAACCACGATCGCAGCGACCATGACCGGTACATGGGAAACCATGCCCACGGCGGTGATCACCGAGTCCAGGGAGAACACGATGTCGATGATGGCGATCTGGATGATGGTGTAGATGAACTTGCCACCGGCGCCCTTCGGCGCGTCGTTGGTTTCGTTTTCACCTTCCAGGGCGTGGTACATCTCCTGGGAGCTTTTCCACAGCAGGAACAGGCCACCGAAGAACAGGATCAGGTCGCGGCCGGAAATGCCCTGGCTGAAGACCACGAACAGGTCGGCGGTCAGTTGCATGACCCAAGTGATCGACAGCAGCAACAGGATTCGCGTGACCATGGCCAGCGCCAGGCCGAAGATCCGGGTGCGCGCCTGCATATGCTTGGGCATGCGGCTGACCAGGATCGAAATCATGATGATGTTATCGATGCCCAGGACGATCTCGAGAGCCGTCAGGGTGAAGAAGGCAATCCAGATTTCCGGATTGGTCAGCCATTCCATGTGTATTCCTTTGAGCGAGTGTTAAACCGCGCAAGCTGCAGCGCCGCGCGGTGAGTGAGTCGGTACGATTATAGAGTGCTGAACAGCGGAAAAATCCCCATCAGCAACGCGGCGAACATTATGCACAGGCACACCAGTACTGCCCACTTCAGGGTGAAGCGCTGGTGATCGCCAAATTCGATACCGGCCAGGGCTACCAGCAGATAGGTCGAGGGTACCAGCGGGCTGAGCAAGTGCACGGGCTGGCCGACAATGGAGGCGCGGGCCATTTCCACGGCGCTGATGCCGTAGTGGCTGGCGGCTTCAGCGAGTACCGGCAGTACGCCATAGTAGAACGCATCGTTGGACATGAAGAAGGTGAACGGCATGCTCACCAGCGCGGTGATCACGGCCAGGTAAGGGCCCATCGCATCGGGGATGACGGTCAGCAGGCTCTTGGACATGGCATCGACCATGCCGGTGCCCGACAGAATGCCGGTGAAGATACCCGCAGCGAAGATCAACCCTACAACCGCCAGTACACTGCCGGCGTGGGCGGCGACGCGGTCTTTCTGCATTTGCAGGCACGGGTAGTTGACGATCATCGCGATACTGAACGCCACCATGAACAGCACCGGCAGCGGCAACAGGCCGGCGATCAGGGCGCACATCAGGACGAAGGTCAGGGCGCCGTTGAACCAGATCAGCTTTGGACGGCGGGCGTCCGGGAATTGCGACACGCTGATTTCGCTGTGATCGACGTCATCGCCTTGCAGGTGCAGTTCGCCAAGGCGCGCACGTTCGCGCTTGCCGTACATGTAGGCGATTACCAGGATTGCCACCACACCAGCAGCCATGGCCGGGATCATCGGTACGAAGATGTCCGACGGGTCCACATGCAACGCACTGGCCGCGCGGGCGGTCGGGCCACCCCACGGCGTCATGTTCATCACGCCGCCGGCGAGGATGATCAGGCCGGCCATGATCCGCGGGCTCATGCCGATACGCTGGTACAGCGGCAGCATCGCCGCCACGCAGATCATGTAGGTGGTGGCGCCGTCGCCATCGAGGGACACCACCAGGGCCAGCACGGCTGTACCGACTGAGACTTTCAGCGGGTCGCCCTTGACCATCTTGAGGATCTTGCGCACAGCCGGGTCGAACAGGCCGGAGTCGATCATCAGGGCAAAGTAGAGGATGGCGAACATCAGCATCACGCCGGTCGGCGCGAGCTTGGTGATGCCCGCGAGCATCATCGGGCCGATCTCCGGTGCAAAGCCACCAAACAGGGCGAACAGGATCGGCACAATGATCAACGCGATCAGCGCGGACAGGCGCTTGGTCATGATCAGATACATGAACGTGATGACCATGGCAAAGCCAAGGAAAGTCAGCATAGGAATACTCCAGGCGTAGCGCGGCTAGGGAATGGCGAACCGGGAGGGGTCAGCGCAGAACGAAAGGCACGAGGCGTACGGGTGGAGTTGGGGCAAACAGGCGGGTACGAGCGGACATCAGGATCACCATTGTTGTTGTTAACGGCCGGTCTGTTGCCGGCAGTGGGGGCGATCCTAGACGGGGAAGCTTTCAGCCAGCTTTCGCCGGCCAAACCGATGATGAAGGCCGACACGCGGTCGTTGGATGTATGTAGATCAAAATGTGGGAGCGGGCTTGCTCGCGAATGCAGTCTGCCAGTTGATGATGCATCGACTGCCAGTCCGCTTTCGCGGGCAAGCCCGCTCCCACATTTGGATTGTGTTTAGACGTAGGCGTCAGGGCAGCTCGAGGCCGCCCGCTGCCTTGTGCAGCTTGCGCAAATGCTCGCCGACTTGCTTGAGGTTGGCTTCACAGGCAGCAATCTCGGCAGCGCGGGACGGGTCCAGCAGCGCCCTCACCTCTTTATCCAGCTCGCCGGTCAGCGATTGCAGCTGCTTCTGGCGCTCGGCGCTTTCCGATTCCAGGCGCTCGGACTCCGACGCTTGCGGCAGGCCGTAGCCGCCGCTGCCGAGCAGTTCTGCCGGGCGGCTGAGGAACCCGCTGTTGGCGAGGATCTGTTGCAGCGTGGCGTTGGCCTTCTCCATGCCGCCGTTTTTCAGCTCGCGGGCCCCGAGGTAGCGTTGCTTCACTTCGTCCTGGGCCAGCATCAACTGTTTGCGAAAGCTCGCCTGCTCCAGCAGCAACAATGCGGCGCTGGTGCGCAGGTCGGCCTGGTCGAACCATTGGCGGCGCTCTGCGGCGCTCAGGGACAGCCAGTCTTCGACCTGGGTCTGTTTGATCGGCAGGTGTTTGCGCAGCACATCGAACATCGCCTGGTAGCGTTCGCGGAACGAGTCGAAGTGGTAACCCAGGCGCAACGCCTCGCGTTTGTCATTGAGTACGCTGGTATCCGCCAACCCACGGGCTTGTAACACTTCGAGCAGGCCATTGGGGGTGATGTTGTCCAGCCCGGTCAGTTGCGGGTTGGCGCTGCCGCTGCGCAACAGTTTCAGGCTTTCGACGGCACAGTTGTTGGACAGGAAGAAGTAGCTGCCGTCGTAGCTCCAGTGCATTTCGGCGGCGTGCTCGACGGTGTCGTTGATTTCCTGGCGCGTCAGTTTCAATGGCACCGACGCCAGGCCGCGCAGTTCGGTCTTGGTGTATTCGTCGATCACCTGGGCCAGCGGCAGTACAAACAGGCGTGATGGGTATTTGCCCACCAGGCCATCCCAGCTCGACAGTTGTACGTCACCGACAAACGCGCGGTAGGACAACACCAGGTGCTGGTCCAGGTCCAGCCGGCAATCCGGGCCACGCGGGCGGCCCGGCGCGCAGATCACCAGGCGCAGCATGCTGTGGCCCCAGCGGCTTACCAGGTTCTGGTTGGCTTCGGCCAGCAGGTAGTCGATTTCGTAGACGCGCTCCGGGTCGACATGGCCCAGGGGCGTCTTGGCGAAATCATTACCGGCGTTGAGGAACGCGTAGCTCTTGGCGCAGGTGTCTTGGTCGGGCGGGGCCCAGCCGAAGTGTTCCTGGTAATAGCGGAACAGCGCGGGGCGCCGGCAGGCGTAGCTTGGGTCGAGGAGGAAGTACTCCATGTTGACCGCGACGAATTCCAGCGGGCTGGTGGTTTCGTAGATATCCGGGCTGCGCGCGATCTGGCGGTTGTGCTGTTCGCGTTCGCCACGACGGCCGACATATTGCGGCCAACCGGCGAGGTCCAGCAGGCGCGGGTCGTCACTGAGGGTGAAGCGCCGGTCGTTCTGGCCACGGCATTGGTCGGGCAGGCCGATCAGGCCGGTGATGTTGTTCTGGCGGCTGCAACGATTGATCAGCGCGCGCTCGTCCTTGGGCCACAAGCGCGCACGGTCATAAATGTGGGTCAGTTCATGCAGCACGGTGGCGAGCATTTCCCGGCGCACGGTGCCGTGGGGGCGATTGGTTTTCCGGGTGGCGGCACTGCCGTCGGTCAGGCTGGCGAGCAGGTTGCGGTTGAGGTCCAGTTCGGACACCAGGGAGGCCTGGCCGTAGGCGTTCTCGGGCATCTTGTCGGTCCAGCCGACATCGATGGTGCGGTCCAGCTGTTCGATAAAGCGCGGCGGCAGTGAGCGCATCGCTTCATCGAGCAATGCCTGGCTGGCATGCTGTTCCGCCGGGCTCAAGCCATCGGGCTTGAGCCGCAGTTGCAGGCTGGCCTGGGCTGCGCTCGCACACAGCAGCACAGTCCCGGCCAAGAGCCAGGCGGTAAGGCGCCTCACAGCGCGAGGATAGCTTCGGCGAGGGTCTGGTCGCTGGCGTCGCGGGCTTCCGGCAGGCGGGTGCGCAGGGTGTCGAAGGCCGCTTCCAGTTGCGCACCGCGGATTTCACCGTTGGTGGCGACGAAACTGGCGGCGTCATCGTGGGCTTCACGCACGACCTTGGAGTCGCGGATGGAAGTGGTGGTGTCCGAGGTGAAATCAATGGTGCGGCCAGAGGCGCGAACAATGATGTTACTGGTGGCCACCAGGGTGTGTGCCTGGGCAACGTCGGCCAACAATAGCAGGCCTAGGGTGGCGGCGATCAGCGGGCTACGCATGGAATAACTCCAAAGACAAAGATGGAAATACGAAGATGATTATTGGACGAGAATTGCCTGCGCCAGTTCAAGGTCGCTGGCGTTAAGTTTTGGTTGGGTGCGGCGCAGGTAATCCAGTGCCGATTCCAACCGTGCTCCGCGCCATTCACCGCCAGTTGCGATGAACGTGGCCGCGTCATCCCGGGCCGCCACGATCACTTTCCGGTCAAAGGGCGCGGAGGTCACCTTGCTGGTGGCGTACGCGCTCGCGACGGTGCTCTGGGTGGTCAGGTCAAAGGCCAAAGCCATTGGCGACCCGCAGGCAAAAAACAACACAGGGCCGATTAATAGACGGTATGAAAAAGCCATGGGACTCGACAACTGAAAACGAGCGCCAAGGCTAGCGCAATGCCCGGGCGAGAGCCAGTGAAGGTGTCAGGGAGCGGCCGGCGCGCCCTGACGCGCTTCGGGTCAGATGGCCAGGATGGCCTGGGCCAGTTGTGCGTCAGTCGCGGTGTTCAGTTGTGGCGCTTGCTGGCGGATCTGGGCCAGCGCGCTTTCCAGCTTCACGCCACGAATGGCGCCTTGGCTGGCGACAAAGCTGGCGGCGTCGTCACGGGCGGCGCGCACGACTTTGTTGTCACGCAGGGAGGACGTGGCATCGGAGGTGGCGTCGGAAGTGGCTTTCAGCGCACCGACGATAGAGTCGGTGGTCACGATGAAGCTCGTCGCGTTGACGTTGGCAGCCAGGGCCAACAGAGTGGCGGCGCTGAGCAGGCGAAGACGGGACATGGAGTGACTCCTGTAGATGAACGGATAAGGCGGCGCAGGTCAGCCATTGAGGATCAGACGCATGCTCTACGCGGTTCGCCACGTGGTGGGTTGGATATTAAGCCGCCGCTTATCCGTTCGGATAGCCTCTTGACTGCCTAGTCACGCCAGAACGGCTTGGCCAATTCCGTCATCCGCTCGCCGTGGCTGATGCCGAGGTCGGACAGTTCGCGCGGATCCAGCTGCGCCAGCTGGCGTCTTTCGTAGGCGTGGCGCGCCCATTTGGCCAGCAGGGAGAGCGTGCTGCGTAACAATCGCCTGTGCAGAGTGAGTTGGATAGCCATGGTGAGAGCCTTTCATGAGGTCTTGGTACACCATCTTGGGCGAGCGGCTTTGACCGTTACAGATACACCAGAGTTAAATTGTACTGTTTAACTGTTTTGTTTTTTAAACTGTACCGGTTGTTACGAACGGCTACTGTTCAATCGCTGAAAACCCGGATCTCGGAAACAACAAAGCCCGCCTCCGGTTACCCGGGGCGGGCTTTGTTTTGACAAATCAGTGCTGGCAGTGGACCCGTTGGGTCAGGGCCAGCGAGCGCCAATTAGCGCCAGAACGGCTTGCTCAGCTCTTCGTAGCGTTGAGCTTCGCTGATACCGGCGTCAGCCAGCAGACGCGAATCCAGGCGAGCCAGTTGGTGGCGGCTGGAGATGCGGCGCTGCCACAACATCAGGTTGGCGAGAACGCGCAAAGGCATGGAAGCCTGGGTGTTTACAGCTTTTTCTTCGAAGAACAGTTCGGAACTGAGTGTACGTTCCATGATGACATCCTTCCGCTTGTGGCGGGATTAGGTAGTGGTTTAACTGATGCCAATGATCCTCCTCCGGCGCAAGACTCTCTAGATACAGTTCACCTGTATTGTGAGGGGCCAGTTAACTGTTTAAAGGGGCTGTACTGTACGAAATTGGGGCAACTGTACCTGTCCGCACTGAAACAGTGCGAAATAGGCGGTTTTGGTTAGATGTGTAGGATATTACAGTAGGAAATGACCGGTACAGCAGTACAGTTTTTTCAAAAACTTCGAGCGATACCGCCAAGCTGATGAAACTGTGTTTGCATCAGCTCGGATCTGTATCAATCAAGCCTTGAGCATATGCCCGGTTTCTTCCAGGTTGATGTGCCAACTCAGGGCTTCACGCAGGATATGCGGGGTATGCCCGCCGATGGCGCAGGCTTCGTTGAAGTAACGGTTCAGGGCATCGCGGTAGGCCGGGTGCACACAGTTGTCGATGATCACCCGCGCCCGCTCGCGGGGTGCCAGGCCACGCAGGTCGGCCAGGCCGACTTCGGTTACCAGGATGTCGACGTCATGCTCGGTGTGGTCCACGTGGCTGACCATCGGCACCACGCTGGAAATCGCACCGCCTTTGGCAATCGACTTGGTGACGAAGATCGCCAGGTGCGCGTTGCGCGCGAAATCCCCGGAGCCACCAATGCCGTTCATCATCCGCGTGCCGCAGACGTGGGTAGAGTTGACGTTGCCGTAGATATCGAACTCCAGCGCGGTGTTGATACCGATGATGCCCAGGCGCCGCACCACTTCCGGGTGGTTGGAGATTTCCTGCGGGCGCAGCACCAGCTTGTCCTTGTAATGCTCCAGGTTGCCGAATACATCGGCGTTGCGTCGCTCGGACAAGGTGATCGAGCTGCCCGAGGCGAAGCTCAGTTTGCCGGCGTCGATCAGGTCGAAGGTCGAATCCTGCAGCACTTCCGAATACATGGTCAGGTTTTCGAAGGGCGACTCGATCAGGCCGCACATCACCGCGTTGGCGATGTTGCCGATCCCGGCCTGCAACGGGCCGAGCTTGTTGGTCATGCGCCCGGCGTCCACTTCCTGCTTGAGGAAGTTGATCAGGTGGTTGGCGATGCCTTGGGTATCGGCGTCAGGCGGCGTTACCGTGGAGGCCGAGTCGGCCTGGTTGGTAATCACGATGGCGACGATCTTTTCCGGCGGGATCGGGATCGCGGTACTGCCGATGCGGTCGTCGACTTTGACCAGTGGGATCGGCGTACGGGTTGGGCGGTAAGTCGGGATATAGATGTCGTGCAACCCTTCCAGGTTCGGGTTGTGCGCCAGGTTGATCTCGACGATCACCTGCTTGGCGAAAATCGCGAAGCTGGCCGAGTTACCCACGGAGGTGGTCGGCACGATGTGCCCTTGCTCGGTGATCGCAACGGCTTCGATCACGGCGATGTCCGGCAGCTTGAGCTGGTTGTTGCGCAGTTGCTCGACGGTTTCCGACAGGTGCTGGTCAATAAACATCACTTCGCCGGCGTTGATCGCCTTGCGCAAGGTGCTGTCGACCTGGAATGGCATGCGGCGCGACAGCACGCCGGCTTCTGTCAGTTGCTTGTCCAGGTCATTGCCCAGGCTGGCGCCGGTCATCAAGGTGATTTTCAGCGGCGAAGTCTTGGCGCGTTCGGCCAGGGCGTGGGGGACGGCCTTGGCTTCACCGGCACGGGTGAAGCCGCTCATGCCGACGGTCATGCCGTCCTCGATCAGTGCGGCGGCGTCTGCCGCGCTCATGACCTTGTTCAACAACGAAGGCAAGCGGATACGATCACGGTACATGAATTGTTATCTCAGGCTACGGAAGCAAGGTGGGCAGTGTAGTGATTTCAAAAAATTTCGGCCCGCTACCATGGTCGAATGCCGAGCAGCGATTTAGAGCCTTTGGTCGGGTTTCATGAAGGAATAAAAAACCCCAGCCTACGCGAGGCCGGGGTTTCGGGTATTGCGCTGAAGCAGTGTTATTCGACGGCCTTGACCATGTCTTCGATGACCTTCTTGGCATCACCAAAGACCATCATGGTCTTGTCCAGGTAGAACAGTTCGTTATCCAAACCGGCATAACCACTGGCCATCGAGCGCTTGTTGACGATGATGGTCTTGGCCTTGAACGCTTCGAGGATCGGCATGCCGGCAATCGGCGAGTTCGGGTCGTTCTTGGCGGCCGGGTTGACCACGTCGTTCGCGCCGAGCACCAGTACCACGTCGGCCTGGCCGAATTCGGAGTTGATGTCTTCCATCTCGAACACCTGGTCGTAGGGCACTTCTGCCTCGGCCAGTAGGACGTTCATATGGCCGGGCATGCGGCCTGCCACCGGGTGGATCGCGTACTTCACGGTCACGCCGTGGTGGGTGAGCTTCTCTGTCAGTTCCTTGAGCGCGTGCTGCGCCCGTGCCACCGCCAAGCCGTAGCCAGGAACGATGATCACCGTATCGGCGTTGGTCAGCAGGAAGGTCGCGTCATCAGCCGAACCGGACTTCACCGGGCGTGCTTCTTTAGAGCCCGCCGCAGCACCGGCATCCGGCGCATTGCCGAAACCGCCGAGCAGTACATTAAAGAAGGAACGGTTCATCGCCTTGCACATGATGTACGACAGGATCGCGCCGCTGGAGCCCACCAGGGAGCCAGCAATGATCAGCATCGAGTTGTTCAGCGAGAAACCGATCCCCGCTGCAGCCCAGCCGGAGTAGCTGTTAAGCATCGATACCACTACCGGCATGTCGGCGCCGCCGATCGGGATGATGATCAGCACGCCCAGCACGAAGGCCAGAGCCAGCATCAGGGCGAAGGCGGTCAGGTTACCGGTGAACATAAACGCCAGGCCGAGACCGAGGGTCAGCAGGCCGAGCACCAGGTTCAGCTTGTGCTGGCCGCCGAACTGTAACGGTGCGCCTTGGAACAGGCGGAACTTGTACTTGCCCGACAGCTTGCCGAACGCAATCACCGAACCGGAGAAGGTGATGGCGCCGATGGCTGCGCCGAGGAACAACTCCAGGCGGTTACCCGCAGGAATCGCGTCGCCCAGATGTTTGACGATGCCCAGGGATTGCGGTTCGACCACGGCGGCAATCGCAATGAACACCGCTGCCAGGCCGATCATGCTGTGCATGAAGGCGACCAGCTCAGGCATCTTGGTCATTTCTACGCGCTTGGCCATGATCGAACCGGCGGTGCCGCCGACCAGCAGGCCAACAATCACGTAGCCAATGCCGGCAGTCGCCAGCTCAGCCCCAAGCTTATAGATGAGGCCCACGGTAGTGAGCACCGCCAGCGCCATGCCGAGCATGCCGAACAGGTTGCCGCGCCGCGACGTGGTGGGGTGCGACAGGCCTTTAAGGGCCTGGATAAAGCAGATCGACGCGATCAAGTAGAGCGTCGTAACCAGATTCATGCTCATTACTTCGGCGCCTCTTCTTTTACTTTCGGGGCTTTCTTCTTGAACATCTCCAGCATCCTACGAGTCACCAGGAAACCGCCGAACACGTTCACGGCTGCCAGGGCCACGGCCAGGGTGCCCATGGTCTTGCCCAGCGGGGTGACGGTGAGCGCAGCGGCCAGCATGGCGCCGACGATCACGATTGCTGAAATCGCGTTGGTCACCGCCATCAACGGCGTGTGCAGCGCGGGTGTAACGTTCCAGACCACGTGGTAACCGACATAAATCGCCAGCACAAAGATGATCAGGTTGTAGATACCGGGGGAGATAAGCTCTTCCATCGTCTGAATCCCTGCTTAGGCGTTTTTGCGGATGACTTGGCCGTCGCGGCACATGAGGCACGCGGCGACGATGTCGTCTTCGAGGTTGAGTTCAAACTGCCCTTCCTTGTTGAAGACCAGCTTCAGGAAGTCCAGCAGGTTGCGCGCATACAAGGCTGACGCGTCGGCTGCGACGGCACCGGCCAGGTTGGTCGGACCGCAGATGATCACGCCGTTTTCCACGACGGTTTCATCGGCCACGGTCAGCGGGCAGTTGCCGCCTTGGGCTGCGGCGAGGTCGATCACCACCGAGCCAGGTTTCATCTGCGCGACGGTTTCGGCGCTGAGCAGGGTCGGTGCTTTACGGCCGGGAATCAGCGCAGTGGTGATCACGATGTCGGCTTGTTTGGCGCGCTCGTGCACGGCCAGGGCCTGGCGCTGCATCCAACTGGTGGGCATGGGGCGCGCGTAGCCGCCGACGCCGACGGCGCATTCACGCTCTTCATCGGTTTCGTAAGGCACGTCGACGAACTTGGCGCCGAGGGATTCGATCTGCTCTTTTACCGCCGGGCGTACGTCAGACGCTTCGATCACGGCACCCAGGCGTTTCGCCGTGGCAATCGCTTGCAGGCCAGCAACACCAGCGCCGAGGATCAGCACGCGCGCGGCCTTAACGGTACCGGCGGCGGTCATCAGCATCGGCATAAAGCGCGGGTAGTGATGAGCGGCGAGCAGCACGGCTTTGTAACCGGCAATGTTGGCCTGCGACGACAGCACATCCAGGCTCTGCGCTCGCGAGGTGCGTGGCGCGGCTTCGAGTGCAAAGGCAGTGATGCCCTGCGCGGCCAGCTTGGCAATGGTTTCGTTGCTGAACGGATTGAGCATGCCCACCAACACAGTGCCGCTTTTGATCAGCGCGAGTTCGCTGTCGCTGGGGGCAACCACCTTGAGAATCAGCTCGGCGCCAAATGCATCGTTGGCGCTGCCAATGGTCGCGCCTGCCGTTTCATAGGCACTGTCGACGACGCTGGCTTTGAGGCCTGCACCGCTTTGTACAGTGACCTTATGGCCCTGGCCGATCAGCTTCTTGATGGTTTCCGGGGTGGCAGCCACCCGCGTTTCACCGGTCTGGGTTTCGAGAGGAACACCAATGTGCACGTCAAATCTCCTGCATGATCTTTTTGCTTTTGATCTTTTTGTAAAAAGGCCAGTGCACCGTGGGTGGCGCAGCTGGGGCGGCCGATCAGCACGATCCCGCCGAAATGACAGCGGGGCGCGGCATTTTGCAGGCGAACTTTACGGCCTTCAAGGGATTATGACGGGTGACGAAAAATTAACTACAAGTCACCCTGTGACTGATTGTCGCAATGCTTGGAAATAACCTCTTTAAATACAGGTGTTTAAAGGGCTATAGGGGTTTTCCCTGCCTTTCGCCATCGCCTGTGTGAATAGTCGCGTATTGACCGGTGGTAGTCGCTGCAAGCCACATGAATCATGGCTTTAAGCCGTATTTTTGCTCAATAAGTACAGTCTGCTTAAAGGCGACATATACGTATATCTGTAGGATTAAAATTTACCTGACTACAAGGTCAATAAGTGCCATTGGCCTTTATTTAGCTGGGCTGTAGCGCTGCGACTGGTCGACCAGCCAGTCCCTGAAGGCGCGCAATGACGCGGATTCGACTTTTCTCTCGGGAATCATCAGGTAATAGGCCTTCGAACTGTTCAGTGCTTCGGGGCTTGCGATCACCAGGCGCTTCTCCTCCAGCTCACGCTGGATAAGGAACGGTGGGATCAGGGCAATACCCATGTCATGCATGGCCGCTTGGGACAACATCGAGAATAGCTCGTAACGAGGGCCTGTCATGTCGCGCGGTACGCTCAGCTGTTGGGCGTTGAACCACTGGCGCCACGCATAGGGCCGAGTGGTTTGCTGCAGCAATGGCAACTCTGCGATCTCCGGAGGGCTGAACGACGTGCGGTGGCCCAATAGGTGCGGACTACACACGGGGACAGGGTTTTCTCCCATCAGTCGGTGGGATTCGGTACCGGACCAGTCGGCATCGCCGAAGTAGATCGCGGCGTCGAATTCGGTGTCGGCAAACAGGAACGGGCGCGTTCGGTTAGTGAGGTTGACGGTGACCTCAGGGTGCTGGCGCTGGAAGTCCTTGAGGCGGGGTATCAGCCATTGGGTACCAAAGGTCGGAACCACCGCCAGTTCGATCACGTTAGTGCCCTGCTGCCCCATCACCGACAAGGTGTCACGCTCCACTGCGTCCAGTTGAGTGGCGACGCGACGGCTATACGACAGCCCGGCTTCCGTCAGCTTCACCCCGCGACGGGAGCGTCGAAACAGCTCGACACTCAAAAACTCCTCCAGGCTGGCGATCTGTCGGCAGATAGCGCCCTGGGTGATGGAAAGCTCGTGTGCCGCCTTGGTAAAGCTCTCGTGGCGGGCCGCGGCCTCAAAACTGATAAGGGCAGTGGTGCTGGGGATTTTTCTGCGCATGTACCGTGTACTCACTGATAAAGCGCGTCTGCGCCCTTCTGAATCATTTCGAAGTGAGAAATTAGCACAACCCTATGCAGAAACCTCGTTTGCCCTCTGCGTTCGCCCGGCCTAGGCTCCTTGCACGACTTCTGCTTTCTGAACGAGGACTTATTCATGGCTGGCAAGGCAACCTTCAACTGGATCGACCCACTGCTGCTGGATCAACAGCTCACCGAAGAAGAGCGCATGGTGCGCGACACTGCTGAGCAATTCGCCCAGGACAAGTTGGCGCCCCGCGTGCTCGAAGCCTTCCGCCATGAAAAGACCGACCCTGCGATTTTCCGCGAAATGGGTGAAACCGGCCTGCTGGGGGCGATGATCCCCGAGCAATACGGTGGCAGCGGCTTGAACTACGTCAGCTACGGGCTGATTGCGCGTGAAGTGGAGCGCATCGACTCGGGTTACCGTTCGATGATGAGTGTGCAGTCGTCACTGGTCATGGTGCCGATCAACGAGTTCGGCACTGAGGCTCAGAAGCAGAAGTACCTGCCCAAGCTGGCTTCGGGTGAGTGGATCGGTTGCTTTGGTCTTACAGAGCCTGACCATGGTTCTGACCCTGGCGCGATGATTACCCGTGCACGCAAGGTGGATGGCGGCTACAGCCTGACTGGCGCCAAGATGTGGATCACCAATAGCCCGATCGCCGATGTGTTTGTGGTGTGGGGTAAGGATGATGCGGGCGATATCCGTGGGTTTGTCCTGGAGAAAGGCTGGAAAGGCCTGAGCGCCCCGGCGATTCACGGCAAGGTCGGCCTGCGCGCTTCCATCACCGGTGAAATCGTCATGGACAACGTTTTTGTCCCGGAAGAGAACATTTTCCCGGATGTGCGCGGCTTGAAGGGGCCTTTCACTTGCCTCAACTCGGCACGCTACGGTATTTCCTGGGGTGCGCTGGGCGCTGCCGAGGCCTGCTGGCATACCGCGCGCCAATACACCCTCGATCGTCAGCAGTTCGGGCGTCCGTTGGCGGCTACCCAGTTGATCCAGAAGAAGCTGGCCGACATGCAGACCGAAATCACCCTGGCCCTGCAAGGTTGCCTGCGCCTCGGGCGGATGAAGGATGAGGGTACAGCGGCCGTCGAGATCACTTCGATCATGAAACGCAACTCGTGCGGCAAGTCCCTCGATATCGCCCGCATGGCGCGGGACATGTTGGGGGGTAACGGTATTTCCGATGAGTTCGGCGTGGCGCGGCACCTGGTCAACCTGGAAGTGGTGAATACCTATGAAGGTACCCATGACGTGCATGCCTTGATTCTTGGGCGCGCGCAAACCGGTCTTCAGGCCTTCTATTAATAGGAGCATGGGCATGGGCGCGCTATCGCATCTGCGGGTACTGGATTTATCGCGAGTACTCGCGGGCCCTTGGGCGGGCCAGATACTGGCGGACCTTGGGGCTGAGGTGATCAAGGTCGAGCGGCCGGGCAAGGGGGATGATACGCGTGCCTGGGGGCCGCCCTTCCTCAAGGACGCCTATGGCGAGAACACCAGTGAGGCGGCGTATTACCTCTCGGCCAATCGCAACAAGGAGTCGGTGACTATCGACTTCACACGGCCGGAGGGGCAGAAGCTGATACGTGACCTGGCGGCCAAGTCAGACATTCTGATCGAGAACTTCAAGGTCGGTGGCCTGGCGGCGTATGGGCTGGACTATGAGTCGCTGAAAGAGATCAATCCTGAGTTGATCTACTGCTCGATCACCGGGTTCGGTCAGACGGGGCCCTATGCGGCTCGCGCCGGCTACGACTTCATGATTCAAGGGTTGGGTGGGCTCATGAGCCTGACCGGTCGGCCAGAGGGTGACGACGGCGCTGGGCCAGTGAAGGTTGGAGTGGCCTTGACGGACATTCTCACCGGGCTTTATTCGGCCGTGGCGATCCTGGCGGCACTGGCGCATCGGGATCATGACGGTGGCGGCCAGCATATCGATATGGCGCTGCTGGATGTGCAGGTGGCTTGCCTGGCCAACCAGGCGATGAATTACCTGACAACGGGGGCACCGCCAAAGCGCCTTGGCAATGCTCATCCGAATATCGTGCCTTACCAGGATTTTCCTACGGCGGATGGCGACTTTATCCTGACGGTGGGCAATGACGGGCAGTTTCGCAAGTTCGCCGAAGCGGCTGGGCAGCCGCACTGGGCAGACGATCCGCGGTTCTTCACTAATACGATGCGGGTGGCCAATCGTGCGGAGCTGATTCCGTTGATTCGTCAGGCTACGGTGTTCAAGACCACGGCTGAGTGGGTGTCGTTGCTGGAGCGGGTGGGTGTGCCGTGTGGGCCGATCAATGATCTGGCGCAGGTGTTTGCCGACCCGCAGGTCAAGGCGCGTGGCTTGGCGATGGAATTGCCTCACGCTTTGGCGGGGATGGTGCCTCAGGTTGCCAGCCCGATTCGGTTATCCAAGACGCCAGTGGAGTACCGAAGTGCTCCGCCTCTATTAGGGGAGCATACGGCTCTGGTGCTAAAGGATGTGTTGGGGTTGGGGGAGGCGAATGTGGTTGCTTTGAAAGAGGCGGGAGTTATTTGAACCGTTTCTTCTATATAGAGGCATATATGAGAGGTGGGCTTGGTGGTTTTTTAATCAATTGAAACTAATTGATAGAAAAACCAAATCAAGGGTTGACGGCAGATTCTGGAAGCCTATAATTCGCCCCACTTCCGGCGCAGTCGAAACGGAAAACTCCTTGGTAAACAAGTAGTTATGCAGGATTCGACAGCGAGTTGCTTCAGTTCATCGAAGCCCAGAAGGAGTTGGTAGAGCGGTGTTGTTTGGCTCTATTAACGTTTCGATCTTCTCGGTCGAAAGCGGAGAAAAAGAGGTGTTGACAGCAGCGTGTAACGCTGTAGAATTCGCCTCCCGCTAACGAGAGATCGGAAGCGCAAGTGGTTGAAGTTGTTGAAGAATTCTTCGAAAACTTCTGAAAATAATCACTTGACAGCAAATGAGGCTGCTGTAGAATGCGCGCCTCGGTTGAGACGAAAGATCTTAACCAACCGCTCTTTAACAACTGAATCAAGCAATTCGTGTGGGTGCTTGTGGAGTCAGACTGATAGTCAACAAGATTATCAGCATCACAAGTTACTCCGCGAGAAATCAAAGATGTAACCAACGATTGCTGAGCCAAGTTTAGGGTTTCTTAAAAACCCAAAGATGTTTGAACTGAAGAGTTTGATCATGGCTCAGATTGAACGCTGGCGGCAGGCCTAACACATGCAAGTCGAGCGGTAGAGAGAAGCTTGCTTCTCTTGAGAGCGGCGGACGGGTGAGTAATGCCTAGGAATCTGCCTGGTAGTGGGGGATAACGTTCGGAAACGGACGCTAATACCGCATACGTCCTACGGGAGAAAGCAGGGGACCTTCGGGCCTTGCGCTATCAGATGAGCCTAGGTCGGATTAGCTAGTTGGTGAGGTAATGGCTCACCAAGGCGACGATCCGTAACTGGTCTGAGAGGATGATCAGTCACACTGGAACTGAGACACGGTCCAGACTCCTACGGGAGGCAGCAGTGGGGAATATTGGACAATGGGCGAAAGCCTGATCCAGCCATGCCGCGTGTGTGAAGAAGGTCTTCGGATTGTAAAGCACTTTAAGTTGGGAGGAAGGGCAGTTACCTAATACGTGATTGTTTTGACGTTACCGACAGAATAAGCACCGGCTAACTCTGTGCCAGCAGCCGCGGTAATACAGAGGGTGCAAGCGTTAATCGGAATTACTGGGCGTAAAGCGCGCGTAGGTGGTTTGTTAAGTTGGATGTGAAATCCCCGGGCTC